>URTC01000107.1 GCA_900550765.1 uncultured Clostridia bacterium
TAATGGCTACGGTAAGACCCTTACACAGCCTATAACCTAATTCAATTTCGGCAATGACTTCTTTTCCCTGCGCTTTTGCCTTATACGCATAGGGCAGATTCAGCGGTACGCTGGGAGAAACTACAATCAAATCTGCCTTATCTACCGCTGTATCCGGTGCTTTGCCAAGCAGCCACTCATAATCGCTCTCTTTTAAGCCGTCCAGCCCTTCCAATTGCTCTAAGGGTTTGCTGTCATTCAAGATCACATGCGCGCCCAGTTTTTTTAAAACAAGTGCCGCGGCGATACCGCTGCGCGCCATACCGATCAATAAAACATTTTTATCCTTCATATCAACACCTCAAAATGTAGGAAACTCAAAAGCCATCATCAAAGTCAGAGCGCAGGCTGCTATCGTAATTAATGTATACATCGCCGTAACCGTCGTTTCATGATACCCTAACAATTCATAATGATGATGCAGCGGCGCCATTTTAAAGATCCGTTTGCCGTGACGCAGTTTATAAGACCCAACCTGTAAAATAACTGACACACAGCTGGCTACCAGCATCACGCACATCACTGGCAGCAGTACCGCCATTCTGCTGAACAAGGCGCAAATTCCAAGCGCACCGCCCAGAGCCAGCGAACCGGTATCCCCCATAAAAATCCTGGCCGGATAGGAATTATACCGCAAAAAGCCCATGCATGCTCCGCCCAAGGCCGCAGCCAGCATGGCGGTATATTTTAAATCCCCCTGCTGTGCTTCGCTTTGGGAATTTAACGCCACCGTTCCAATAATAACAGCTAAGGTAATCCCCTCCACCATCGTCATACGCGCGGCAAGCCCATCCAGCCCGTCAGCAAGATTTGCACCATTCACCATAGCAAGAATTACAAACACCGCAAAAGGTACATACCAAATACCAAAATCTATAAATCCGGCAAAAGGCACAAATACCGAACTGCCGATATTCGGATTTTTATAGGCATACAGAGCTATAATCACCGCTATTCCCAACTGCCCGATGATTTTTTGATAAGCACGCAATCCCAAGGAACGCTTTTTTACGATTTTAATAAAATCATCCAAAAATCCGACGATGCCATAACCCAGCACCGCTAAAACAGCCACCAGTGCACTGCCATGGAAACGAAAAATCAGTGCTGTTGCACAAAGGGAAAACACAATCATAACGCCGCCCATGGTAGGAACATTCTGTTTTTTTAAATGAGAGGCCGGTCCGTCGTCCCGCACCTGCTGCCCGAATTTCAGCTTCTGCATCATCTTTATTGTCAACGGTCCGACCACCAAACATATCAAAAATGCCAAAGCAAAGGGATACACCAAATAAATTAAACTCGCACTCATGCCTGCTTCTTCCTCCTTAAAGACCGATAAGCTCCTCTACGGTTTCCCTGTCGGAAAAGTGATGCTTTTGGCCTTTAATGTCTTGATAATCTTCATCACCTTTGCCGCATATGGCAATAATATCGCCTTTTTGCGCATACTGAAGCGCCAACTCTATTGCTGTGCGCCTATCAGCATTTCTTATATAAGGACATGCCGTCTTTTTTATACCCGCTTCTACCTGATCGATAATTGCCTCTGGTTCTTCAAAGCGAGGATTATCGCTGGTAAGAACACAATAATCACTCTTTTCCCCGGCCAGTTGTCCCATAATCGGACGTTTTGTGGCATCGCGATCGCCGCCGCAGCCAAACACACAGATTAGCCGTCCCTTTTTAAAGACATTAATCGACGAAAGAATATTTTCAAGGCCATCAGGCGTATGGGCGTAATCTATGATCACACTAACGCCTCTTTCTCCGGTATCCACTACTTCAAATCGGCCGGGAACAGAAATAAATCCCGCGATTCCCTCCGCACAGGCTTCCAGCGGAACTCCTGCAGCATGAGCACAGCCAACCGCACAAAGCACATTGCTGATATTAAACATTCCTGTGGTATGTGTCTGCACAGAAATGCTTCTGCCTTCCGTCTCCAACAGAAAAGAACTTTGTGCCGGACCGATGGCAATCTCCTTTGCGGACATATCTGCCAATGAAACAGCCGAATATCCGCGGCAGGGAATCTCCGCATTCCGGTATATTTCGCGGCCGAAAGCATCATCCATATTCATTATACCGCATTTTGCATTTTCTTTGTTAAAAAACTTCTTTTTTGCATCGGCATATTTTTCCATAGTAATAAAATAATCCAAATGATCCTGCGTTAAATTGGTAAAACCAGCACTTTCAAAACAGATTCCGTCTATTTTATGAAGATCCAGCGCATGCGCAGTCACCTCCATAACTACCCACTGCGCTCCGCCGTCCGCCATCTCTCTCAAAACGGCGTGCAGTTCTATGGGATCCGGCGTAGTGCTGGTAGCAATTTGAATATTTAACTTTGTATCATTTAAATAAATTCCACTGGTACCGATTACCCCGCAGGAAATCCCGCACCGAGAAGCGATTGCCTTTACCATATAGGAAACCGTCGTCTTTCCGTTTGTACCGGTAATTCCGATCAATTTCAGCCGGTCTGCCGGTCTGCCGTAAAACGCAGCTGCAAAAAGCGCCATGGCACGGCGGGAATTTTCAACTAAAATCTGCGGAATCGGACAATCCGTAAAATGTTCCACTACCGCCGCCGCAGCTCCATTTTGGAATGCTCCCTCTATAAAATCATGCCCGTCACATCGTGTACCGCTAATGGCAAAATACAGCGCGCCTTCCCGGCAGGTTCTGGAATCAAGCGTCAAATGTGCAATCTCAAGCCCTTCAATATTTCCCTGCAGCGCCGCGTAACCACCGCTTATGATATCCTTTAACAGCATAAACCAATCCTCTTATTCCAGTCCGTAATATGTGGTTGTATCCACAGGGGTATCGCCCTTTACTTTTATAATACTGTATTTTTCCACTTGCTCTCCCTTAGCAGGAACCTGAGAGATCACCGTTCCACTGCCCTCTAATTCTATTTGCAGCCCCAACGCTTTTAGGGCATTGGCCGCATATTCACAGGAGCTTCCTACCAGATTAGGTACTTCCACATATTCTTTTTCTCCTTCAGCATTGGGCTTGATCTGCATATACTGCAAAACTTTCCCTAAAATCTCCCCCGCATACGGCGCCGCTACAATACTGCCGTAATCGCTGTACACCTGTGCTTCATCCACAGTAACCAATACGGCTACCTTCGGATCCTCTGCCGGCGCAAACCCAAAGAAAGAGCCGATGTGCACGCCTGTTACAATCTGACCGTCGCGATATTTCTGTGCGGTACCCGTTTTTCCGCCCACGTTATAGCCTTCTACCTGGGCATTCTTACCGCCGCCTTGCGCCACAACTCCGGTTAGCAGCTCACGCATCAGGTCGCTGGTCTCCTGAGAAATAACCCGGCGCACTTCAATCGGATCGTTTTGAATCAGCGTTTTTCCGTCATCATCGCTCATAGACTTTACAAAATACGGCTGATACAGTATCCCACCGTTAATGACTGCACAGGCAGCGGTAATCAGCTGCAGCGGCGTAACCGCTACCGACTGACCGAAAGCAATGCGCGCCAGATCCGTATTCTTTACATATTTAGGCGCCAGCAGGATCCCGGATTGATCGGCTGAAAAATCAACCCCGGTAGTCGTATTAAATCCAAAGCTGTACAAATACTCATACAGCGTTTTCTGCCCTAAAGAAAGCCCCATTTGCATAAACGCAGGGTTACAGGAATTGCAGATGGCTTCCTGTAAAGTTTGGCTGCCATGCGGTACCGCGCGCCAGCATTTAATCTTTTCACCGTCCACAATATGATATCCGCTGCAGAAGAAAGTAGAATTTTTATCCACCTTTTTCTCTTCCAGTGCAGCAGAAAGCGTAAACATTTTAAAGGTAGAACCCGGCTCATATGTATCCAGAATACAGCCGTTGCGTGAATAATTTGCTTTTTCTTCACTGGTAGCGTTATTCGGATCATAGTCCGGCAGATTCACCATGGCAAGAATTGCCCCAGTCTTAGGCTCCATTACAATACATTTTACGCTTTTTGCATTGGTAGCTTCAATACAGTTACGCATTGCGTTTTCAGCAAAAGCCTGAATAGCATAATCAATCGTCAGTGTTAAATTCACACCGTTGGTGGCATCGATATACCGTTCTTCACCGCCGGGAATCTGCCCGGAGGAAACATCTGTGGACGAGAGGATCTTCCCCGTAAGCCCACGCAGATATTTATCATATTTCAGTTCCAGCCCGTCACTGCCTACGCCGTCAATATTTACACTGCCCAAAACCTGTACTAAGGAAGCTCCTTTGGGATAATACCGTTTGACATCGTCAACAAGATAGAGCCCGTCTATATTCAAAGCTTCGATATAAGCAATCTGTTCCTCATTTAAATTTCTGGCCACAATATATTCGTTTACCGAATTTTCCGGATCATAATGAATCTTTTTAAAGATACTCTCGTAAGAATAATCTTCTCCCAAAAGCGTAACTAAAGCCGTAGTGATCGTTTCGGCAGAATAACCGGATTGACTGATCTTTTTCGGCTTAGAATTCAACGTTTTAGAAGCCGCGCTGATGGCCAGTGCTTCACCGGTGGAATCATAGATGGTTCCTCTCGATGCCGCTACGGTCGTAGTTGTCGTCCACTGTCCCAGCGCTTTGCGTTGGAGCCTGTCAGAAGCAATAATCTGCCAGTAAAACAATGCGCCCACTATGATAGAAAACGCCATTATCATAGCTAGGCACACTATAAACAATCTGCTTTTGTATCGGTTCGCCTATACGCCCAACTCTTAATCCTCCTCTCAAGAGAACTGAACCAATCCAGCAATGTATCATAAATATCGATACTCTCTTGTTTTTCAGAGGCCGTTTCCTCTTCCTTAGAAGATTCGCACACTACCGTAACAATTTGATCATCCTCGGGATATACCAAATTCAATTGATTTTGTGCGATATCAAAATATGCGTTCAGCTCACTGCCGGTAGAAAAATCCTTTTCCGCAGTATTCACCATGATCTCCCAATTGCTTTTTTCTTTGGAAAGCTCTCTGATCTGCTGCGTATTGCTATAGATCTTAGCATTTCGCGAAACGATCAAAAAGCCCATGGCAGCAACACAGAATACCAGAACCACCAATGCGGTATATTTGGCAACTTCCGCCTTCCGTTGTGCTTTTTCTTTGGCATGGGTGCTTATTTTCGGGGCGGTCCGCTCTTTGCGCCGCGGCTGTTGGGGAATATATTCCGGCTGCAGCGCAGCATTACTGTCCACGCCGTAATAAACGCGATATTTGGTTTTTTCAGCTCTCTGCTTGCTCATTATATTCACCTTTTTACTGATTTATGATTCTATCCGTTCCATCACCCGCAGTTTTGCACTTTTGCAGCGCGGATTTTCTTCCATTTCTTCTTTCGTGGGCATAATTGCTTTCGATACTATTTTTACGGTAGGAACATTTCCGCAAATACATACCGGTATCTTCGGCGGACAGGTGCAGGGATTTGCGAGATTTTGCATCGTATGTTTCATAATCCTATCCTCTAAACTATGGAAGGTAATCACGCACATTCTGCCGCCGGTATTCAGCCGTTCACTTACAGTACGTACTGTGCCTTCAAGAATACCCAGTTCATTATTGACCTCAATGCGAATTGCCTGAAAAGTCCGTTTGGCAGGATGCGGGCCTGTCCTCCTAGCCCTTGTAGGAATTGCTTTTTTGATGATCTCTACTAACTCGCCAGTAGTCTGAATCGATCCCCGGCTGCGCTCGGCTACAATATACTGGGCAATTCTGGAGGCCCACTGCTCTTCTCCATAATCCCGAATAATGCGTGTAAGCTCCCGTTCGGAATATTCATTCACCACGCTAAAGGCGCTGATGTACTGACTTTGGTCCATTCGCATATCCAGCGGAGCACTGTGATTATACGAAAAGCCCCGTTCGGCTGTATCCAGCTGATACGAACTGACGCCTAAGTCCAGCACACAGCCGTCTATTATTTCTATTTTCAAATCATCCAGCACCTGCGCAACATCGCAGAAATTGCTCTTTATAAAAGAGACCCGATCTCCAAAAGCCTGCAGCCGTTCTTTTGCAGCAGCCAAAGCATCA
>URTC01000108.1 GCA_900550765.1 uncultured Clostridia bacterium
AATACGGGATTCCCGTAATTCCTTCGGATGTATCACAAATGGAACTCTCCGATATTCAGGCGATTTTGGAGCGCGTGCTGTTTGAATTCCCGCTGCGGGAAATGCGCATCAAAATTCCTACCTGGATCCAGGCTCTGCCGGCAGAGCATCCGCTGATGCAGGAAATCTTCTCCTCTCTTTCCTTTGGCGGAGACGTTATCAAAATGCGGGATTACACTACCCTGCTCTCTGCCTTCGAAAGCAGTGAGAACGTTCGCAGTCTTTCTCTCGACCAGGTTCTATTAGGGGAAGGCGCCGTATGCTATAACTTAGAGGTAAAACCGGACCTCTTCTACAAAACCTTAGGAGAAGAATGTGGTTGTGAAATCAAGGGAGATTATCATTTAATTGCTTTGATGCGGGATCTGATCCGTGCTAAAAAAGAATATGACCGCATTGCCGAAGCTTTGGAGCAAGTGCGTACTACCGGCTATGGCGTAGTTTCTCCCTCCATGGAAGAAATGACGTTAGAAGAACCTGAGATCGTACGCCGCGGCGGACATTTCGGCGTTAAGCTCAAAGCCAGCGCACCCAGTCTGCACTTGATGCAGGTAAAAATCAACACGGAAGTAAATCCGATCGTAGGCAGTGAAAAGCAAAGTGAAGATCTGGTAAAATATTTAATGAGCGAGTTTGAAAGCGATCCTACAAGGATTTGGGAAAGCAATATGTTCGGAAAAAGTCTGCATGAGCTGGTAATGGAAGGGTTAGAAACCAAGCTTGCCAATATGCCTCTGGAGGCACAGGCAAAAATGCAGCGTACGATGGAACGGATCGTAAACGACGGCGGCGGCGGATTGATCTGCATCCTCCTTTAACCAAAAGCACCGGCAACTTTTGCCGGTGTTTTGTGGTATTTTTGTTCAGTTTCAGCAAAGAAACGGCATTTTTATACGATGATTCAATATGAATACGGCGAAGCCTTAGTTATTAGATGCAAATATTGTAAAGGGGAGAACATCCTAAAGACTAACGCGGCTGCTCAAAAACTCGCTTAAACATCAAATCGTACCGCCAATATAAAAATACCGGTATCTTTTAAGCCTTGATTTCAGCCAAGAAATGCACTGAAATGCTTCAAATTTTTCTATTCCGTCTTTCCATTGATTCAAACAAAAAGGCGGAAATGAATCGATCATTTCCACCTTTTTTCTCGTTTATTTATTTTTGGGTTAACTTTTTACGTTTAGTAAAACTAATTCCAAAACTCATGCCGCTGCTGATAAGTAGCAAAATCCCCCACAGCCAAATATTGCTGTTATCGCCCGTCTGTGAAGAATCAGCCTTAAGTGCGGCCAATGCCGCCTTAGCATCGCCCAAGATCTGTTTTGCCTCACCGCTGACAAGAGATTTTTCATAGGCAGAAAGATCGTTATAAGCCGTGTCAGCCGCCCGGATAGCCGCTTCATCCTTTTCAGTAATTCTTTTAGGCAGATTGTTGATTTTATTTTCAATAGTCTCAACAGCATCCAGAACTTTCCGCGCTTCATCAATCCGATCAATTTCAGCTTGAATCGCGTCCTTTTCTTCATCAGTATAGTTATCTCCATTTTCTTCTAACGCTTTAACAAGGTCGGCTTTTGCGTTCTCCAAAGCAGTTTTATCTTCCTTCTTTACAGTATCAGCTGTAATATCCTTAACTTTTTCAATATTTTCAGTTTTTACAGAATTGGAAACATCATAAATAACAGCAAGGAGATCATCGCATTTATCAATGAATGCCTGCAATTCTGCTTTTTCTTCATCCGAAGCAAGAGCCATCTCCGCGTTTACCAGGGTCTCCTTAAAAGCCTCAATATCCGCTTTATTATCGCTTGTTACGTTCTCAGCTGTAATGTCTTTAATTGGGGAAATATCAGGCGCGACCGTATACCGGATAGATTCTGTTCCGGTAAAGTTTCCTGTACCGGTTACCGTCAGCACGTACACACCGACGTTCGTTGCCGTATTGCCGGAAACGCTGTAAGTTACAGTCAAATGATCAAGCGTATTTATGGAAAAATCCTGTGTCTGCTCTTCACCGGTATACATCAATGCGTTGCCAAGCGTAAGCTTTACACCCTTGATATTTTTCGGGGTAATCTCTCCTACCTCACCGCTTACCGTGGCATTAGTCAGCTTATAGTTATCTTTCGCAGCGCCGCTAAGGATGATATCCGCCGCAATTACCTTCGTAGTGCCTGCATTTTCGTTATCATAAGTATAAGCAGCCGTTGCGCCGACCTCATCATTCGAAACAATACCGTCTAAAGCAATCGATAAATGATGATCCGCCGGAACTGCATTGGTACCGTCATAAACTTTCGTTACAGTACCGGTCAAAATGGGGGTCAGCTCCTTCTGTGCAATTGTAAAAGTCGTTTCGGCGCTAAAAGCCTCGTACAAATCATTGACTTCAAACGTAACGGTTAACTTATAACTGCCTGCACAAACAGGCGCCGCCTCACTCGTATATCCCTTTCCATCGGTAGATTCATAGAGATACCTTACTTTAATATTGCCATGGGTAGCACTTTGTACCACAGGCGCATTTGCAGCGTCGCCATAGGTCCAGCCGGCAACGGTCACCGTACCGGATCCCGTACCCTTTTTCACGGTAAGGGTTGCGGTTGCTTCGCCCGAGGCATACAGTCCGGCAGCTTCCGTTGTCAGTTTAATACAGATTGTACCAGTCTTAGTAACCGTCAATATATTTCCATTCAGTACCCCTGCACCGGTACCGCCTTCTATGATTTCATAGGAGGCCGCTCCGGCATTACCGTCAATCGTAAACATCTGCGATACATCATAAGAACTGCCGTTATATGTAATTGTTTTATTCGTACCGCTGCTGCTTACAGGAACCTCATCAACCGGCACTGCACAGAAATATCTCCAAGCAGACTTTTCTGGCAGACTGGTCTCCTGAATGTAATAATTGGGTACGGCTGCCGCTTCGGTTGCTCCCGCCCGTACCATATAGGCTTTGCCCTCCGCGGGCTTTACCGTAAATGTATCATACAATACCTTTGCATTGAGAGATGTCGCGGTAAGCTTGGCGGTATTCTGAATTGTTGTTACACCGTAAACGGCATAACTCAGATCTTCTGTAATCGTCAACGAACTATTGCCGGATAAATGAAGAAAATCGGCATAAACAGAGCGATATGCCCCGTTAATTTTTACCTCGGTCTCATCGGAAATATTGACGGTGCCATCGGTGATATCATATAATCCGTATATTTTAGAACCGGTTATATCAATGTTAACTTTTGTATTGGCACAAATATCAAGTGTGGAATCGAAGCGAAGCGCATACTGGCTGTATGTGGATTCGCAATTAATTTTTATATTTACCTGCGCATTGTCGGTAATTTTTGTAATGCCGCCGCTGATAGCATCCTCCTTTGTAAACATATCCACAAACGCATTTTTTTCAATAAGCAATTCTCCGGCATTAATGGCATATTCAAGAATTGCAGCCGTTTTATTGTTCGCATCACCGCCGTATATCTTCAGTTTTGCCGAATCCGTAATCGTTATTTTTCCATTGTCCGACGAATACAACCCTCTGTCGCCCTCTGTAATATGCATATCGGTTTGGCCGCTGAGCGTAAGCGAATTGCCTCTGCCGCTGCATATCATATAACCATCGTCATTTTTAAGCCAAAACGTTCCGCCGGAAATAGATATTCCTATCCCGTAAATGGCATATTCAACCGTATCTATAGTAATGATAGGCATTCCGCTGATAGACACAGCACCTTCTTTGTAATAAATAGCGTGCATAGTGCAACTGCTGATATGTATATTGATATTTCCAGTAATTTCAAGCATCTCAGATGTTGAATACGTGATACAGGCAATTCCATATTTTACATTGGAGATATTAAGCTGCCCTTCATCTATACTGGTAATCTTCACGGGCGTTTTATTGGATACATCAACACCGGTATCTGCCGATACAAGATTGTTTACCCCGGAAAAATACATCGTTATTTTTTCGCTGCCCTGTGCAGTAATCGCTTCATTTTTAGCCGTTTCAATGTAAATATTTTTAAAGGTAACCGCAGCCTGACCATTCTTGCTGTCAACCACAATAACCTCGGCCGTCTTTTCTACGCCCTCTTTCATGCTGACGATAACAGGAACAGCCGTCTGAATCGTCAGTTTTCCTTCCGTATAGACATAGTCCGTATTTTCAACGAGCGCATCAGAGCCATTGGCGGGAGCAATGGTAAAATCCCCAACGGTCTTCACGCCCTCTTCCGCAAAAGCTGTTATAAAAGAAAAAGATATACAAGTCAATATCAATGCAAGGCAGAGACAAAAGCTCAAAAAATTTCTTGTAATTTTGATTTTCCCGTTCATAAAATGACCTCTCCTTAAAAAATTAAACCCATGCTATCTTTTTATTCAAACAGACCGTTATGTTAAAATAAGAAACGATACGGCCCTGTGAATACGAAGATGCACCATAGAATAAAAGCAAATTTCTTTTTTACGCAGGAACACAAAAACCGTCTGCAACCCAAAGGGCGTCTGCAGCTATCCGTTGGCACAAAAGAGAGCACAAGTATCCTGCCGATAGATAAATAACCTATCCTTATACTTGTCAACCTTTAAATCTGCTCATTAAATTTGTTTAGATTATAACATGGTCTGCGTTATTCCGCAATGACTTTCTCACACTTTAATCCATTTTCCAAAAAAAGACTATACTTTACTATTTATAAACACAACGGCAGAGGATTCTCCTCCGCCGTTGTTATAATGGAATATAAAATTCGGTATTTATCATGCCTTCAATGCCTCTGCACTGCTATTCCTTAGCATATCATTTTCCATAAACATTTTCCTGCTTGCTTTCAACACCTTCCATACAGTTTCTTCTTATTAAAAACTTTTTTTACTGCAAATTCACCGGCCAAGGGAGTCTCGCTCCCCTTGAAAGCCAAAGAGACCTACTTATCCCAATGTTCATGTTTCGCCGCACCAAAACGCTGTGCAATATGCATAATCCCGTATTGAGCCGTCTCTACCGTAGCCATATCACTTACGGCCATAATCCCTTTAAATCTTTCATTGCCCCTAAAATTCCGGTCAGCATACCAAAATACGTCATTTGCGGTTTGCCGGATGCCATGTACAGTCACCTCAGGAATAAAATCATAACCGCTGCGGCACAGCTCTTCAAATAGCTTTTGTTCGCTGCTGATGCTCCGAATTCCTATAGGATCCTCCGGATACAGGCGGGAAGAATATTCCACCGAGAGCAATACTTCCGGCGAAAGCTTAGCTAAAAATGCTTTGGGATACCGCTGATAATACTCGCTGCTGATCCATGGGCGCACACCGTGCGCCGATAAGGTATCCCACATTTGATACATCTCCCGCCAAAAAATATTGACGTTACGGATGATGCAATGTCCGTAATATTTTTGCGCATCAGCGTATTCATCTCCCATTCCCAGATGAAAATAGGGCGGATTGTCAAACAGTTCACAAACCTCATCGATGATCTCTTTCACAACGCGTTCATACAAAAGACTTCCCACCGTTTGATGGTATTCCCCCAGCCAAGCGTCATGTGCAGCGGAAAAATCCAGTTTAGGCAGTACGCAGAAACCTTTCGCACGCAGGCGGCCGATTTCTTCCGCCAGCTTCTGCTTGCTCCAGCTTCCTTTTACCGCAAGTTCCGGATGAGACTCCAAGCAAACCCCTTCCGCAATATCAATAAGCAGCGTGTCTATGCCCTGCGAAGGTAAAAACGCAAGAATTTCATGCCAAGCCTTTTCATCGAAATATAAAAAATCCCGAAAGATCTGATCCTCATCCTTTCCGCAAAAGGCGGAATACCGGTCGTGCCACTCATTGTAGCCTAAATGCAGCAGCATTGCCCACATCGGTTTCATCCTTCCACCTCCCCGTAAACCTTTTTTAATGCATTTGAAAAACGTACAATATCATTATAATGGCAATACACATCCTCCTCACTGGTCCTGCACCAAGGAGTGGAAATAAAGCCTTTTAACTTCTCCTGCGGACATTGCCGGCGCACATACTCCAACATATCATACGC
>URTC01000109.1 GCA_900550765.1 uncultured Clostridia bacterium
GTAATATCAACTATTACACCTATACTGCGTCCGCGGGCGGCGCGGCCATTTCCAATAAGGAATATTCCCAGCTGCACGATGCGCTGCTGGATGCCGAAAACGCCATGTGCGAGGATGTAAAGCGGGCAATACGCGTCTTCAGCGGGCTGTAAGGGAGGAAACATGATGGAAAAACTGCGCGGGGAAAAAACGTATTTGGGTATTGAACTGGGTTCCACCCGCATCAAAGCCGTGCTGATTGATGAAACCTTTTCGGTTTTGGCTACCGGCTCCTATGATTGGGAAAACCGCCTGGAAAACGGCTATTGGACGTATTCCTTAGAGGACGTGCGCCGGGGGCTGCAGGCCTGTTACGGGGCTTTGAAGCAGGAAGTAAAACAAAAATACGGTACGGTGCTTACCACGGTAGGCGCGCTGGGCGTCTCCGGCATGATGCACGGTTACCTCGCCTTTGACGCGCAGGATCGGCTGCTGGTGCCCTTCCGCACCTGGCGCAATACCGTTACCGGCCAGGCGGCGCAGAAGCTGACGGAATTATTCTCGTTTCCGATTCCTCAGCGGTGGAGCATCGCGCACCTGTATCAGGCGGTGCTGAACAACGAGCCGCATGTGGCGCAAATCGCGCATATCAACACCCTGGCGGGCTACGCGCATTTTTTGCTTAGCGGAAAGCGCGCGGTCGGCGCGGGGGAAGCAGCAGGCATGTTCCCGATAAACGGGCTGGAATATGATGAAACCATGCTGGAAAAATTTTCGCAGGAGGCGGCGCGCCTCGGATGCCCGTGGAAGATTGCACAGCTGCTGCCGGATATTCTTCCGGCCGGCGCCTGCGCAGGATATCTTACGGCGGAGGGGGCCCGGCTTTTGGATGCGGAAGGAGACCTTTTGCCCGGCGTGCCTCTGTGCCCGCCCGAGGGGGACGCCAGCACCGGAATGGTTGCCACCGGCAGCGTTCTGCCGGGGGAGGGCAACGTTTCGGCCGGTACCTCCATCTTCGCCATGCTGGTGTTAAAGGAGCCGTTAAAGGCGGTGTATCCGGCGCTGGATATCGGCGCCACTCCGGAGGGGAGGCCTGCGGTGATGGTGCACTGCAACAACTGCTGCGGCGAGCTGGATGCCTGGGTGGAGGCTTTCGCCCAGTTCGGTACTTTGATGGGCGCGCCCCGGAAAAAGGGCGAACTGTATGAAGCGCTCTACCGCCATGCCTTAGAAAAAGGGGCGCCGGATTGCGGCGGAATTGTTGCGTATAACTATCTTTCGGGCGAGCATATTACCGAGGTTGCTTCCGGGCGGCCGATGTATTTTAGAAACCCGGAAGGGGAATTTTCATTGGCGAATTTTATGCGTGCCCAGCTGTATGCGGCTATGGCGGTGCTGCGCATCGGCATGGATATTCTCTATAACGGCGAGCAGGTTCAGGCCGAAAGCTTTACCGCCCACGGCGGCTTGTTTAAAGTAGAGGGCGCGGCGCAGCAGCTGCTGGCAGATGCTTTAAAAACCCCGGTTTCCGTTTTAAAAACGGCCGGCGAGGGCGGCGCCTGGGGTATGGCTCTTTTGGCGGCCTATTTGAAGCTGGGCAAACAGGAAAGCCTGGCTGCGTTTTTAAGCCGGGTATTTCAAAACCAGCCGCGGCATATGCTTTTGCCCTGCACAGCCGGCAGCGAAGGGTTTGACGCATTTATGCAACGCTATCGGGCCGGCCTTGCGGCCGAGAAGGCAGCGGATTGTTGTTGACGGCTTTTGTGTTTTGTGCTATGATAAACAAAAATAAAAAGCGATGACAGGAATCAGTAAGCGTTTTGATTTTTTAGAGAAAAAGCGGCCGGTGCAAGCTTTTAAATAAAAACGCCGAATCCCCTCCTGGAGCTGCGGGCCGAACAAACAGTAAGCCCGGCCGGGTTTTCCCGTTACAGAAAAAAGGCAGTTTTGCTTGCAGTGCGGAATTTTTTCCGAATTTAGGTGGTACCGCGGGTATTTTATTCACTCGCCCTAAGCTGGTTTTAGGCCGGCTTGGGGCTTTTTTTATTAAGAAAAGAGGAGAGCAATATGAAGTTAGAAAAGCTTGTGGGCGACCGCTTTAAGGAGCGCCCTTCAGACTGCACGATCGACAGCCACGCCCTGATGGTGCGCGGCGGCTACATGAAGTATATGGCCAACGGCATTTTTTCTTCCTATATGCCGCTGAAAAGGATTACGCGGAAAATTGAACAGATTATCCGCCAGGAGATGGACGCAATCGACGGCCAGGAAGTACAGTTCCCCGTAGTAATGCCGGCCTCCCTTTGGCAGGAATCCGGCCGGTATGAAGCAATCGGCAAAGAGATGGCCCGTTTTTGCGACCGCAACGGCAGCCCGCTGGTGCTGGGCATGACCCATGAGGAAGCCGCCGTGCACCTGGTGCGCGAGTATGGGCAAAGCTACTTAAAATATCCGTTTATGGTTTATCAGATTCAAACCAAATTCCGAGACGAAGCCCGGCCGCGTGCAGGACTTATCCGCGTGCGGGAATTTACAATGAAGGACGCCTATTCATTCCACACCAGCCAGGAGGATTTGGAGGAATATTACGCCAAATGCCACCGGGCATATGAAAATATCTACGCCCGGGTGGGCCTGCCGGAGGTCATCTCCGTTGCTTCGGATTCGGGTATGATGGGCGGCAGTGTTTCCCATGAGTTCATGCTTTTAACGCCTATCGGCGAGGATTCCATCGCCCTGTGCAAGGAATGCGGCTACCGCGCCAATATGGAGGCGGCCGAGAGCATCCTTAAAAAGGAACGCGCGGCCGTATCGCAGGAACTGACGCTTACGCATACGCCCGGCGCACATACGATTGAGGACGTCTGTGCATTTTTAAAAACGTCCCAAGAGGATTCCTGCAAGGCCGTGGTGTACCAAAGAAACGCCGACGATACGTATGTTGTGCTGTTTATCCGCGGCGATTTGGAGGTAAACGAAACCAAGCTGACCAACTTTTTGGGCTGTGAGATTCACCCGGCCGTTATTACCGAGGAATGCGGCCTTAAAGCCGGCTATATCGGGCCGGTAGGCTTGACGGGCGATTGTACCGTGCTGTACGACCGTTCCCTTGAAAATTTAAATAACCTTGCCTGCGGCGCGAACAAAACCGAATACCACTATACCGGGCTCGATATGGCGCGCGATGTAAAGAACGCCGAGTACCATGATTTTGCCAAAATTATAGAGGGCGGCATCTGCCCCCGCTGCGGCAAACCGGCCATTACGGTTTCCCGCGGCATCGAGGTAGGCAATATCTTTCAGCTGGGTACCAAGTATACCAAGGCAATGAACATGACGTATCTGGATAAAAACGGCGACCTGCAGTATCCGATTATGGGCTGCTACGGCATCGGCGTAGGAAGGCTGGCCGCCTCCATCTGCGAAGCGCACCATGATGATTTCGGCCCCATCTGGCCTATGGCGGTAGCACCCTGGCAGGTGCATTTGTGCGCCGTGCGCAGCGATGATGCGCAGACCCGGCAGTTTGCCGATGAACTTTACGCGCGTCTGCAGGAGATGGGAGTGGAAGTCATCTATGACGACCGCGCCGTCAGCGCCGGTATTATGTTCTCCGACGCCGACCTTTTAGGCGTGCCCCTGCGGGTTATCGTCAGCCCCAGAAATATGAAAGAAAACGTGGTGGAAGTTACGGCCCGCGATAAAAGCTTTTCCGAAAAAATTCCGCTGGCAGAGGCTGCCGAACGGATCGCGGCGCTGATTTCCTCTTGGGAAAAAAGAAGATAGCAGCACCTGTGGAACAGGATAAAAGCGGCAGACTGCCGCTTTTTATAATCCAGGAAATCCATGCCAGATTTTCCTTTAAAAAATGAAAAATTTTTAAAGAAATATTATTGACATTGTAACCGTTCTGGTATATTCTATATGTGTAAAATTTTATTTTTATTTAAAGGAGGATTCTTCTATGAAAAAGGCTTTAGGCATTCTGCTTGCACTGACGCTGGCCGTCGGCGCGTTTGCAGGATTGTCACTGCTTTCCGTTTCGGCGGCTACTTCTCAGACCACAATTGTGGACGGCGAGTATCTGTACGATGATTTTGAAGAGGAAAGCAATGCGTATTTTGTTCCGCAGTCCAGCGGTACGGTGGAACTTGTCAGCAAGGCTGACGGCGCGCCTGTGCGCTCCGGCGATTCTTCCCTGATGTTCTCGGGGGGAACGGCAACGTATACATCGCCTGCTCTTACTGTGGTAACTACCATAAAGGTTGTGGACGGCGCGGGTACCTACATGCTCAGCACCTGGGTATATTTTGAAACGCTGCCCGAGGGACATACGGAGGAAAAACCCAAAACAATGCAGAGCACGTTCCGCGGTTCGGCGAATTTGCAAGGAAGCAATGCATATTGGAATTTTGCATCCAGCGCGATTAAGCAGGGAGAATGGTTCTATATCAATACTTTCTGCGAGCTGAACGAGGCACAGGCAGCAGATGAAAAACTGCAGCTTATGTTCGACGGCGTGGGCAACGGTTCTGTTTTCTACTTGGATGACTTTTCCTTTGTAAAAATTCCCGGTGATTTTATCGGCGTATACAGTACCATTAAAGATCCTTTCCTGAATGGTTCCGGCGTGCTTACCGGTGAAAAAATGCCCGCCGAAGAGGGCAAGGTCAGCTTTACGCTGTATAATCTGAATGACCAGCCGGTTACGCCTCAAATCCAAGTACGGGCAAACGACAGCAAGTGGACCACTAAGCTTGTGTATAAAGAAACCACGATTCCGGCCGGCGGCTGCGCTACTATTGCGGTGGATGTTTCCAGCATCGAATATTCGGCAACTGATTTCTGGCTCATCTATATGCTGGATGCCAATGGCAAAGAATTGACGGGTGAAAATTATCTTTTTGGGTATGGCGTCAAAGGTCAGACAGGTGTTAGTCAGTTTAATAACCTGCAAAATATTACAAAAAAGGTAGTAGCCGTATTGGACGGCACGATTTCCGTAACCAATGAAAATACCGATAAAGGCCTGGCCTTCCACAAGTTTACAGAGAAAAAGGTTTTTGGCATAGAAGATACCTTTACAGCGGTTCCCGCAGACGGCTGCACGTTTGACGGCTGGTATGCCGGTGATACTCCGGTAAGCAGCGATGCAACGATTACCTTTGACAATACCTGCATTGTAAATGCAATCGCGGATAAAAACCTTACCGCCAAATTCAGCGGCACCGTTTCTGATACGGTTCTATTAGGCGACGGCACACTGGAAGAAAGCGATAAAGGCTGGATGCCGTTCTCCACCCATGGCGGTACGCTGACCCGTGTGGACGGCGGTGCCAACGGTACGAATAAGGCAATGCAGGTTACAGGCGGCGGCACATCTAAACCTTCCTATTCTGCTTTAGGTTTTGACGTTGGCCCCGCAATCATCAATGACGCTGAAAACGGCTATGCCGGTGCCGGCGCCGGTACGTATAAGCTTAGCTTTTACGCTAAACTGAGTGCAGACGCCTCAGTGGAAAGCGCAAAGATTAAGATCTTCTTAAATTCCCAGATTCATAAGAGTGCAAATGATATGGTAAAGGAATTCGGCGGAGAAGCCAGTGACTATGTAGCCACGTACGTTGCCTGCACTGATTTATTCGACCTGACCAAAGAATGGCAGCAGTTCACCATCGATGTAAAAGTGTCCGAAGCTTACCTGGAGCAGATTACGCGTCTGTATGAAGAAAAAGGCTACAAAGATGCATATACGCTTTTGATTCGCTTCGATGGTTCCGAAGGCATGTATAAAAATGGCGTTACCGGCGACGCATATTTAGTAGATGAACTTACCTTGGTTAAAGAAGGCCAGGGTGAAGAACCGGTAACGCCCCCGGAGGAAAAGACCCCGGTAGGCGTAAAGTGGACCTTTACCAAGGACTTCTCTGGTGAACCGTATTTCTGCAGTACAGCTGCTGCAGGCTTTATCAGCGAGGCTGACGTAAAGAATGGTAAAGTAACGAAGAACATCGTCGTTTCCAATACCGGCAGCGAGGATAT
>URTC01000110.1 GCA_900550765.1 uncultured Clostridia bacterium
CAGGCAATATATGCGAGGATAGGATACTCGTATGTTTTTTCCCCAACGCCTTTATCATGCGCCGAATTTCTATGATTTGTTTAGGGTCAAGCCCAACGGTGGGCTCGTCCAGAATCAGCACCTCCGGATTCCCCACCAGCGCCTGAGCCATCCCCACACGTTGCTGATAGCCTTTGGAAAGATTGCCGATACGACGATGAATCACATCGGTAAGCTTCACCAGCTGCGCGATCTCGTCAATATGTCCGGGAATCGCACTTGCCTTTACGTCTTTAATCGCACATACGAACTTCAAGTATTCCAGCACCGTCATCTCTTGGTAAATCGGCGGATGCTCCGGAAGATACCCGATATGCTTTTTGACCTCCCGTGGATTTTTCAGGATATCATATCCCGCAATACGGGCAGTACCGCTAGTGGCGGAAATATAGCCGGTAATGATATTCATTGTAGTGCTCTTTCCCGCACCGTTGCGCCCAAGGAACCCGACTATCGCGCCTTTTTTCACCTTAAAGCTGATATTGTCCACTGCCAGCTTCTTGCCGTAGAGTTTTGTTAGATTTTCTATTTCTATCATAAAGGGTCCTCCCATTATTCATCGTCCCGATAGGATCTGCTCAAGAACTGTGTAAGCTCCGGCTTCCAGGTAAGCTCTACCGTACCGGTAGAACCGTTGCGCTGCTTGGCAATAATGATCTGCGCCAGATTTTTATCCACGTCTTCATCGGCATCCTGATAATACCCCGGCCGATGGACCAACATAACTACATCGGCAGCCTGTGCGATGGCACCGGATTCCCGCAGATCCGAAAGCATCGGCGTATGATCTTTTCTTCCGCTGGTTACGCCACGGTTCAGCTGTGACAGTACAATCACCGGCACATTCAGCGTACGCGCCAGTCCCTTTAACTGACGGGAAAGCTCCGATACTTCTTGCTGACGGCTTTCTTTGGTATTGGTAGCCATCAGAGAGATATAGTCGACCACTACAAGCGCAAGATCTTTGATCCGCCGGCATTTACTGCGTATTTCCGCCACACCGATCTGCCCGGTATCATCAATATAAAGTTTAGAATTATTCAGCAATTCCGTCGCGTCATAAATGCTTTCCCAATCCGCCTGGGAAAGATCTCCCTTGCGAATCTTATTTCCGTCAACCCCCGCAGCGGTACCGATCAGACGCATTAATAAATCATTTCGGCTCATTTCCAGGCTGAAAAACGCAACAGATTTCTTTTCCACCATGGCCGCATGTGCGGCTATATTCATCGCAAGGCTCGTTTTTCCCATGCTTGGCCGGCCGGCAATAATAATAAGGTTTGCCGGCTGCAGGCCGCCCGTTATATCATCTATTTCATAAAAGCCCGTAGGTACACCGCGCGTTTTGCCATGATTCAAATAAATCTCACGAATTTCCTCATAAACCTCATTTACCGTCTCGCTTACATGGCAAAGACGTGACGATTCATTATTCATGGCAATATTAAACAGCGCCCGCTCCGTCGTTTCAATAATATCCTTGGCAGGCTCTTCAGCAGTATAACAATCGGATACAGAATCACTCAAAGAAGTGATCAGCTGCCGCAGTTTATATTTTTCTACCACAATATCAGCATAATGCGTGACATTGGCAACGCTGGGAACCACATCGGTAAGCTCCGTCAAATAACTGATACCGCCCACATTTTCCAAACTGCCGCGCTTAACCAGCTCACTGGAAAGCGTGACAATATCAATAGGCCTGTCCGCCTTCAGCAGCTCGCACATGGCTTCATAGATTTCCTGATTATTGGTACGGTAAAAGTAATCCTTATGTTTTATTTTTTCATACACTGCGTTAATGCAATCGGAATTGAGCAAAATGGCCCCCAAGACCGATCGCTCACTTTCAATATCGTTAGGCATCATCCGCACTGTGTTATTTTCCAAACGTTTCACTCTCCGTTTTAAAAAGCCGTCCTCTACTTTCCTATTTTATATCAAACCGACGGCAAAGTAAATAAATTATCCTTAATTTTAAATAAATATTCACAGAATTTTCAGCCAAACTGCTCTCCGAACTGTTTTCCGCCCAAAATATGAAAATGAAGATGCAGTACCGTTTGCCCTCCGTTTTTTCCCACATTGCTCACCAAACGAAAGCCGTCATGCAGCCCTTGCTCTTTGGCAATCCGCCCGATCACCTCAAAAATATGCGCAATCAGCGCACCGTCCTCAGGTGCAAGCGCAGCCGCACTCTGAATATGCTTTTTAGGAATCACAAGAATATGCACCGGCGCGGCGGGTGCAATATCTTGAAATGCCAGCACGGACGCATCCTCATATACCTTTTTTGAAGGAATTTCCCCTTTTACGATTTTACAAAAAATACAATCATTCATTGCTTTATATCCTTTCGCCAAGCAGCCCATCTTCACTAAGCTGCGTTATTTTTACAAAAACGATTTTCCCTGCCAGTCCTTCTCCCGGAAACGATACCTGCAAATGCTCTTTTGTTAAGCCATACTGCCTGCCGCCAAAATCATTTTCACACAGCACACTTTTGGTCATTCCGATAAATTGCCGGCGATATTCCTTGCTTTTCTGTTCACAAAGCGCGGAAAGCTGCGCCGCCCGTGCCGCCTTTACACTTTTAGGCAGCTGTCCTTCCATTACAGCCGCGCGTGTCCCCTCTCTTGCCGAATAAGGAAACACATGCACCCAGGCAAACCCTACTTTCTCCGTAAAAGCCAGCGTTTGGCGGAATTCTTCCTCTGTTTCTCCGGGGAATCCGACAATAATATCCGTAGAAATTGCCGAAAGAGGATCGAGCTTTCTGATCTTTTCCACAGCCTGGAAATATTCCTCCGCCGTATACCTCCGGTTCATTCGCTTCAGCACCGTATCGCTGCCCGATTGCAGAGAGAGATGATACTGCCGGCAGAACTCTTCCTTTGCGCATACGCGAGCAAGAAACGCATCGGTAATAATATTCGGCTCCAATGAGCCCAGCCGTACGCGTTCAATCCCGTCGATGGCAGCGATGCGTTCCACCGCATCAGCAAGACTGACGGAAAAGTTCCATTCTCTTCCATAAGAAGAAAGATGAATGCCGTTAAGTACGATTTCGCAAAACCCCGCGCGGGCAAGCTCGCGGCACTGCTCTTCAATGTGCTCAAGCTCCCGGGAGCATTCCCGGCCGCGCACGTAAGGAATAATGCAATAGGAGCAAAAATTATTGCAGCCATCCTGTATTTTAATAAACGCCCTTGTTTTTTCACCCAGGGAATCCGGAAGCTCCTGATATGCAGAAAAATGCGTCATATCTTCTACAGAACAACCCTTCAGGCCGCTTAAGATCATAGCCGGCAAATTTTGCTTCTGGGTGTTTCCCGCTACGATAGAAACACCGGGAATTCCATAAAACAGTTCCGGTGCCTTTTGCGCCGCACAGCCGGTCACTGCAATAACCGCCGATGAATTTTTTGCTACGGCTCTGCGCACCAGCTGACGGGATTTTCTCTCGCCTTCAGCCGTTACGCAGCAGGTATTGATAATATAAACCTCGGCTAACTCGTCAAACTCTACAATGGTATAGCCGTTTTTCTTCATCATTTCGGCCAGGGCCTGTGTTTCACACTGATTGACCTTACATCCCAGCGTGGTAAGCGCGCACCTAAACATCCATTTCCCCCATCAGGCATAAAATGACAGCCCCGGCGGCAATAGCGGCTGTCTCCGCCCGCAGGATACGTCTGCCCAAGCTTACACTAACGGCTCCGGCGTTCTCCAGACTTTTATGCTCTGCCTCGGTAATTCCGCCTTCAGGACCTATAAAATAGGCGGCACTTTGGCTTTTCCTTACCGCCTTTGCTATACTTACGGATTTTTCTTCTTCATAGGCTGTCAGCTTTAATGGATATTGGGAAAGCTTTTCAACGGCACTTTGAAAGGTACAGACCGGCTCAATTGCAGGAACCTTGGAACGGCCGCACTGCTTGCAGGCCTCCAATGCAATTTTCTGCCAACGCGCCTGCTTATGCGCCTCCTCCGGCGTTATTTTTACCACCGTTCGCTCTGTAAGCACCGGCACAATACGGCTGACGCCAAGCTCCGCGGCCTTTTGTATGACAAAATCCATTTTTTCATTCTTAATCACGGATTGAAACAGCACAAGCTCTGTTTGGGGCTCATTTTTATTTTGAAAGCAGCGCTCAATCCGCGCTGCGCACTTCTCACCGCAAGCTGTCAGCGTACATTCGTAATCCATACCGCTGCCGTCGCAAACAAGAATCTGTTCGCCCGGCTCCAGACGCAGCACCCGACAGATATGCGCAGATTCCGCCCTATCAAACAACACGGTATTTCCTGTGATATTCTCTTTTAACGCATAAAACCGGCGCATACAAACCTCTGTTACGGCAGAATTCATTTTATTATACCGCACAAATACCATTTTGTAAATTAAATTAGTAACTGCAAAAGACTATAACTCCTATAAGAATCCTGATCTGTTTGCTTTTATTAAAAGTAAAAAAAATAATTTTATGCCAGATATTGACTTCTAAAATAGTATTTTATATACTATGAGAGAAAGCGGCTTTATTCCCGCTGCAAAAAGGGATGAAAAAATTTCCGCCGTACCGGAGGTGCCGCTAAAAGGTCTAATAAACCTTTAAGAAAAAGAAGATAACCGCGTATGAGTATTTTCTTACAGAAACACCGAACCAAAACTTTTGCCTGTGTTTTAGCGCTGGTGCTTTTGCTGTGCGGCCTGGGGCTGCACCCGCTCACCGCACGGGCAGAAGCCCTCTCCCTTGGGCAAACGAACAGCTTTGAAAGCGGAACCGATATGACCGGCTGGTACGGCGCCTATGGCGTGTATACTACACTTTCTACCGACTGCGCCCATACCGGCAGCCGCTCCTTGAAATATTCCGGCCGGCAGCAAAGCTGGTACACGCCGGCCATTAACCTTTATGAAACGTTTCAAAATAACGGAGCCGGACGGTATCGGATCAGCATGTGGGTGCGTACGAATATCGTAAACCTATCAAACCCCAATATCCGAATGCTGATCCGCGGTTGGGAAGAGAATTCGTTCATCACCCAGCAAGGCTCCAATTATTTTTACACACTGACTTCACCTGTAAGGATGTCGGCAGGAGACTGGCAATATCTTTCCGGAACAGTGGATGTGCTTGCAAGCGATATTTCCGCAAATACCGGTATTTTTACATTGGCGCTGGATTATTTAGGCACAGCTGATGGCCAACTGCTGTATATAGACGATTTTTGCGTTGAAAAAGAGACCGTCGGTACCGCATACCTGTATTTCGAGAAATCATTATATCACTTTAAACCATATAGAAATAGCGGTAATGCGATTTACTCAGTAAAAGCACATGTCTATCCGCCGAATGCAGACGATCAGGATATCCGTTATGAATCAAGTAATACGCTTGTGGTTTCGATAAATGAAAAGACGGGGCAAGTATTCACAGGAGCTCCCGGCAATGCAACGATTACCGCATATTTGGCTTCAAACCCGGACAAAAGAATTACCTGCCAGATTTCGGTAAAGTATGAATTATCGGTACGGCATTATTATGATCAGGGACTTGTTGTACGTAGAGGAGATGCTGTGGGCGGAATCACAGATAATCAACAATTTACATCTGAAATATTAGAAGAAGTTTTTGGTTTGGAAATAACTACCAATTTTATTACCACTTACTCCAGTACGGCAGACAGATGCAAAGGAACTGTAACTTCAGCAAATTTAGATACAATGTGTACAAATCACAACCCAAGCTGTAGTAATTCTGGATATATGTATTATGATTTTCATAACAATCACGATATTACAGGAAATACAAACGTAATCGTTTTTTGGTCCGGACATCGAACAGATAGAGAAGGTAATAATGCGGAAGAAGATGCCAACGTAAACAGAAGTTGCTATTATAGAGACGATGATGGTAGTGCAAACATTATGATGTTAAATAATGATGATACTTTTTATCGTAATAGATATACT
>URTC01000111.1 GCA_900550765.1 uncultured Clostridia bacterium
AACATATGTCCTAAATGATATTTGCTGATAAAAAAACGTTCGGCCAATTCCTCCAAACGAAATGGCTGCGCAATATTTTCATTAATATAGTTTACAATTTTAGTAATTAGCTGTCCTCCTACATCTCCCTGAATTCCGGAAGAAAATTCATTGTGCAGCACAACAAGAAGTTCATTTAAAATCAGCTTCGCCATGATGGAGCGTTCCGGCTCATTCAGCGCAATACAAGAAGAGATTCGTTCAAAAGTCTGTACCACGGACAGCTGGATATCCGGATAAATATTTTTTACCCCAAGCTCACGGTTATTAAAGATATCCAGCAAAAGCGCGGAATTTTCAAATACCGTGTTCTCATCAAAGTGCACAACCAAACGCTCATAAGGTGTTTTTTCCGAAACAGTAATATAGTGAAACTCCCGCGGCCTAAACACCAGCAAACAACCTGGATAGATTGTATATTTTGCACCTTCTACAAAAAAAGTCCCATCGCCGCATTTGATATAAATAATTTCATACATATTATGACAATGTCGCGTAAACTGTGATGTACTGGGACTTTTATCAATGGTATGATGATAATAAAACCCTTTGAATCGTATGTGTTCCAAAACCAATCTTTCCTTGCATATTGAATTTTTTTTGTTTTTTGCTGAGAAAACAGCAGGATTTGCAATGTTAATTACGCTTTGAGTATAGTATAATATTTTTCGATCGATAAATCAATAAAAAATTTAGGAGGTGCTCTTATGATTATCGGCGCACAGCTTTATTCGGTCCGGGACAAATGCGTTTCCGAAGAAACCATCAAGGCCACATTCAAGGCAATGAAAGAGATCGGCTATACTTCGGTACAGATCAGCGGATTTCCTTACGACGCACAAAAGGCGCGGGATTATGCTGACGAATACGGCCTGCATATCGGTCTGACCCACACGGCAATAGACCAAATTATTAACAACACACAGCAAATCATAAAAAATCACAAAATTCTCAAAGCCGATATGATCGGTATCGGGTTCCCCGGCGGCTATTATAACGACGGCGTACTTGAAACAGACAGGCTCATTGCCGATCTGACTCCCGCCGTACATGCGATACAAGATGCCGGTCTCAAATTCGGCTATCATAATCATGCCATAGAATTTAAAGATTTAGGCGGCTATTATCCTTTAGATATTTTGTTTGAGAAGACAAACTGGAATTTTATTTTAGATGTGGGCTGGGTAGATGTTGCAGGTGCTGATGCGGTAAAGGCCGTAGAAAAATATGTTTCCCGTCTGGAATATGTTCATCTGAAGGACTTCCGCGCGGCAAAAGAGGCAAACGAACCGGATGGACACCGTATCGTATCACTCTATAAGGGAAATGTTCCTTTAGATTCCATTCTTTCTGCATTAAAAAAAGCCGGCACAAAAGTTGCCTATGTAGAACAAGACAATGCCGTTGAAAAAAACAGCTATGAAGAAATGAAAAACAGCTATGAAGCGCTGAAAGAGAGAGGATGGACAAATTAAAATGGCACAATTCATTTTATCTGCTTTTGCAGATGAAGCCGCGGCCGATCTGAAAGGTCAGATTGCTGCGCTGAAACGAAACGGTATCGACTGCATAGAAATCAGAAATATCGACGGAAAATGTGTGATTGACTACTCAGAGGAAGAAATTTCTGCCTTCAAAGCCGAACTCGACGCCGCAGGAATCCGGGTTTCCTCCTTAGGATCCCCCATCGGAAAGTATGAGATCACCGATGATTTTGAACCGCACTTTGATCGCTTTAAAAAGGCGGTAAAAACTGCACAGCTTTTGGGTACAAAAAATATGCGAATGTTCAGCTTTTTTATTCCCGACGGAAAAACGGCAACAGATTACAGCCAGGAGGTTTATAGCCGTTTGACGCAGATGCTTGCGTATGCCAAAGCAGAAGGAATCCAGCTTTGCCATGAAAATGAAGCGCGGATTTATGGCAGACGCCCTGAAGAGGCTCTTGAACTGCAGGAACAGCTGCCGGATTTGAAAGCAATTTTTGACCCCGCCAACTATATTATGGAAAATGCCGATATCACCTGGGCTATTGACAGAATTGCACCTTATTTGGAGTATCTTCATATTAAAGATGCCTGCCTGGAGGATCACAAGATCGTTCCTGCCGGATACGGTGACGGAAAAATTGTTGAGGTACTTGAAAAAGCGGCCGCTGCAAGAGGCAGCAAGGATACATATTTAACGGTAGAACCCCATCTGTTTGCTTTCACCGGTTATTCCAACCTTGATCACCGGGAAATGAAACATAAATTCAGCTATGCCAACCAAAATGAGTCCTTTGATGCCGCGGTAAACGCGCTGAAGACAATATTAAATCAATTAGGTTATAAAAAAGGAGAGGATAACAAATGGAAAAAGTAAAATTCGGTATCATCGGTGCCGGTAATATGGGAACCGGCCATTTCAGAAGCTTTATGAGCAATCTCATTAAAAACGGCGAATGCGTTGCAATTGCTGACCTGCTGCCTGAGAAGCTAGAAGAAAAAAAGAAAATTGCACAAGAGCTAAATCCCGAAGCCGGCAAAAAAGTACAGTATTTTAACAGCGGCGACGAACTGATCGAAAGCGGCTGCTGTGATGCCGTCATAATTGCTGTTCCCCACTATGACCATCCTACTTTTGCCATCAAAGCCATGAAAAAAGGCATGCATGCTCTGGTGGAAAAGCCCGCCGGCGTATATACGCTGCAGGTTCAGGAGATGCTGGACGAAAGCAAAAAGCACCCGGAATTGAAGTTGGGCATTATGTTCAACCAAAGAACCAACCCGCACTTTAAAAAGATGAAGCAGCTGATTGCGGACGGTGAGTTGGGTGAAATTACGCGCCTGAACTGGATTATCACCAACTGGTACCGCACACAGAGATTTTATGACACAGGCGGCTGGCGTGCTACCTGGAAGGGCGAAGGCGGCGGCGTACTCTACAACCAGGCTCCCCTCAATATCGACCTGTTCCAGTGGATTCCTGACATGATGCCGAATAAAGTGCACGCTTTCTGTCATTTCGGCAAGTGGCACAATATTGAGGTAGAAGATGACGTTACCGCGTACTTTGAATATCCCAACGTTGCTACCGGCGTATTTATTACCACCACCGGCGATGCTCCCGGTACCAACCGCTTTGAAATCTGCGGTGACAGAGGCAAATTGGTATACGAAGGCGATAAGCTAACCTTTATAAAAACGGATGTTTCCATTAAGGAATATACCTATACGACCGCTAACACCTTTAACGGCCCGGCGATGCAGAATATTGAGGTAAAGGTTGAAGGCGATAATCCGCAGCATGTAGGAATTCTCAATAATTTTGCCAATGCCATTTTAGATATAGAGCCTCTTTATGCACCGGCTTCAGACGGAATTAAAGGGGTTACACTTGCCAACGCCATGCTGCTTTCCGGCTGGACCGGCGAGACTGTGGAGCTTCCTCTTGACGGCAAAAAGTTCTATGATATGCTTCAGCAGCATATCAAGGATTCCAAGTTCGTTAAAGTTACGGCAGAAGACACCGGCACAGCGGATCTTTCTTCCACCTATAATTCCAAATAAGCGGGAGATGATTTTGTGAAAAAAGCTGCAATCGTCGGCTGCGGCAGTATTGCAAAAACACATGCTGAAAATCTTTCTGCAAGGAAAGATGTAGCAATCACAGCCGTTTGCGATATTCTTCCCCAGCGCGCAGAAGCCCTGGCGCAAACCTATGCGCCGCAGGCAAAGGTATACGATGATTTCGAGGCCATGCTGGCACAAGAAAACATGGATGTTCTCCACGTATGCACCCCCCATTATCTGCACTGTGAAATGGCCTGTGCCGCATTGAAAAAGAATATTAACGTATTGCTTGAAAAGCCCGTATGCATTAATTTACAGCAGGTGGAGCTGCTGCAGAAGGCGGAAGAAGAAAGCCGGGCAAAAATATGTATCTCTTTTCAGAACCGATATTTAGCCCGTAATAAAAAGGCGAAAGAGCTTATCTGCAGCGGTGCTGCCGGAAAGATTCTGGGGGCGACCGGCAGCGTGCTTTGGCACAGAGATGCCCCTTACTATACCGAAAGTCATTGGCGCGGCTTTATGGCTACCGAGGGCGGCGGTGTAATGATCAATCAGGCTATCCATACCCTGGATCTGATGCTTTGGCTCTGCGGTGAGCCGAAATGCCTGAGCGCTACAGTGGCCAATCACCATTTAAAGGATGTAATTGATGTAGAAGATACGGCAGAAGCATGCATTACCTTTCAAAACGGTGCCCGCGGAATCTTTTTTGCCACCACAGCAAACTATACCGATGCCCCTATATCCTTGGAAATCGCCTGTGAAAATATGCATCTGGAGCTGAAAAATGATGATCTTTACATCAATGGTATTCCGCAGAAGCTCGAGGAGAGCTTTGTAATGGAATCCGGCAAGGCTTACTGGGGTGTAGGCCATAAAATGCTGTTTGATGATTTTTATCGTCGGCTGGATCATGGCGAGGAAATGCCCATCGGCGTCAGCGAGGCGGCAAAAGCTCTGCGCGTGCTGTTGGCGATGTATGCATCCAACGGAAAGAATATTGATTTTTAAAGGACAAGTGCGATGAAAGATTTTTTTGATGAAAAAGTTCTTCTTGACGGCGATACCGCCTATGAGCTTTACAGCAAATATGCAAAGGATCAGCCGATCATAGACTATCACTGCCACTTAAATCCTCAGGAGATTTATGAGGATAAAAGTTTTTCCAATATCGGAGAACTGTGGCTCGCCGGCGACCATTATAAATGGCGTGCCATGCGGCAAAACGGCATTGACGAAAACTTTATTACCGGCAGTGCTGATTATAAAGAAAAATTTAGTAAGTTCGCTTCTACCATGGAATATGCCCCCGGCAATCCACTCTACTATTGGGCACACATGGAGCTTGCGCAGCTTTTCGGTATTCGCAAGCCATTAAACGAAAAAAACGCCGAAGCAATATGGAACGAAGCCAACCAGGCAATCGCCGCAGGCGGCTTCAGCGCGCAAAGCCTAATTAAGCGCTGCAATGTAAAGGTCATCTGTACCACGGACGACCCTGCCGATCCATTGAAATACCACACCAAGATGAAAGACTT
Organism: uncultured Clostridia bacterium; assembly: GCA_900550765.1. Lineage (GTDB taxonomy): Bacteria > Bacillota > Clostridia > Christensenellales > QALW01 > UMGS1322. The sequence goes on from URTC01000111.1 coordinate 5,132, forward strand.
CTCTTTTGTAAAGGTACTTCCTACCTTCCGGCCGGATATCATCTGCTTTGGTTTGAATCGGGAAGATATCCTTGATTATATCAAGAAGCTGGGCGCCTCTGAGAATACCGAAATCGCGTCTTTTGACGTGCTGCTTGAGGTTTTGGAAAAACGTCTGGAATATTTTGCCGAAGCCGGCTGTGTGGTATCCGATCATGCCTTAGGCCACATTCCCCCTAAAAAAGGAACTTATGAAGACGCAAAACATGCCTTTACAAGCGTTTTGGAGGGGAAAAAGATTGATGCTGCGGTGCTTGACCTCTATACAGATTTTATGACCCGTTTCTTCGCTGTACGCTACTCCAGACGCGGCTGGACCATGCAGCTGCATATGGCGCCGCTGCGCAATGTAAACACCCGCCTCTTCCGCCGTACCGGTGCTGACAGCGGTATCGATGTTATCGGCGATCCGATTTCGGCCCAGAGCTTTGCCAGAATGCTGGATGATATCAACAGTGAAGAAGCCCTGCCGAAGATGGTTTTCTATTGCCTCAACGCTACCGTAAACGATATGATTGCGGCAATGACGGGTGCTTTTTCCTGCGAAGTACCGGGAAAGATGCAGCTTGGATCGGCCTGGTGGTTTAATGACCATGTAGACGGCATTAAAGCTCAGCTGCATTCCCTTGCCAATGCGGGACTTCTGGGACGTTTCATCGGCATGCTTACCGATTCCCGCAGCTTTACCTCCTATGTGCGTTTTGATTTCTACCGCCGTATTCTCTGTACCGAACTCGGAGCCTGGGTAGAAAAGGGAGAATTTGATGCCGACTGCGGCAAACTGCTCGAAGGCATTTCCTACAAAAACGCAAAAGACTATTTTAATATTTAAGA
>URTC01000112.1 GCA_900550765.1 uncultured Clostridia bacterium
CAAACTGCGTGTTTTCTTCTATCGTTCCCAATACCTGTGCGCCTACGCCAAAGCTGCCTTTGAGTTCCCCCGCATTTCCTTTTGTTCCCTTCTGTACGCTGGATATCGTACAATCAACAATCCGTCCATTGCCAACGGCAAGTACTTTGCCGGAATCACCGTCGCAAATCGCGTGGCCCAACGCCATATAATGGTTATCCCTGGTATCTACATATGTTACCGTACCAAGTCCGGCCGCACTATCCCGCATCCAAAGCCCTAAACGATATTTTTGATCTTCTATACTCTTTACCGGTGTTATCATTACCTCAAAATTTGTGCCATCCCTTTGAACGCCCAAAGTGATTTTTTCTCCATTACAGGCTTTTAAAACCGCGTCCATGGTAGATACGTCATCCAGCTTTATCCCATTAGCCGATACAATATAATCCCCTTTTCTGATTCCGGCATTTGCAGCTGGTGTAATAAATTTCCCCTCGGCATTTTCCACTGCTACCGTATCCGTAACAAACAGACCGTTAGTATACATCGCCACACCTACTGCCTGCCCGCCCAGCCATACCTGACGGTCCTCTTTTACCGTAATTTTTTTGGTACCGACAGTAATGCCTAAAAACTTAACCGGTACCTCTATAACCGATCCACCCGTATCATAGTTTTCCCATTGTGCATCCGCCGCAACCGAAATTCCCTGCTTCTGAAAAAGTTCGCTTTCATATATTGTAATATTATTTTTTTCAAATAATGCGGCAACCGGTGCCGTTTGAGAAACAGCTATTGCAACGGCCGCACATACAGCAGTAAAAAAATTTTTTAACTTCATGTTCTCTCCTCATTTCAGGCTGCTGTTATTTTCTCTTGATGCCTTACAAATACTCTAAAAATTTTTGGCATGTATCTCTTTTTTATGAAACATGATCGAATTTTTAGCCGTTTATCTATTAAAGTAACCATTTTTTGTACTTTTATGTATTTCTATCTGTGATGCTGTTTCACAAAAATTCACATTATTATTTTATGCTAAAAAATAAATAAATTTATAAAAAAAACTCTGCGGTACAACCCAAAGCAGCACCGCAGAGCTTTGTAAACTTTTGATTATTTTAGCAATCCTCTGAAAACCCCATATTTTCAAGGAACTTCGCCCATTAAAAACTCAAACTTTATGTATTTTCCCTTGCTTTTGCCCTTATAAGCACTCTGGAAAAGAGTGAATATGTGTGTAACTCTATAAGATACGGCGAATACATCGCGATAAATCCTGTATTTTCAAGGCTTTTGAAAGACTTTATTGATACTCTATCGTGAGGAATAATCGTTCATGATTTTATGGCTTTCAATTTTAAATTGATCATCCATTTAATTTTTCTTTAAATTCCTTTGCCTGCATCAGAATCTCTGCCGCCCGTTCCAGCGCCAAATTGGTTTCGGCTCCGCCGGATAACCTGGCAATTTCAGAAATACGCTGCCGATCATCCATTTTTACTACGTTCGTTTTTGTTCGGATTCCATCGGAATGTTTCTTTATTAAAAAATGACAATCCGCCATTGATGCCAGCTGCGGCAAATGTGTAATGGCAATAACCTGATGCTTTCGCGCCAAACCTGCTATCTTTTGTGCCACCACCTGCGCGCCCTGACCGCTGATTCCGGTATCGATCTCATCAAAGACCATCGTCGGCAGCATGACATCGTCGGCAGCCACAGCTTTCATTGCCAGCATAACACGGCTCATATCACCGCCTCTTATAATTTTTGAAAGCGGCTTCACCGGTTCTCCAGCATTGGCGGAAAATAAAAATTCCACCTGATCTTTGCCTTCCGGCAAAAATACCGGTTCTTCTGAAAATTCAACTTCTATTGCCGCATTTTTCATTCCTAATTGTTCTAACTCGTTCTTAATCCTATCTTCGAAAGCAATAGCCGCATCATGCCGCATCTCGCTCAATAAATCGGCCTGCCTGTCATATTCAGCCTTAAACTGTGCTGCTTGTCTTTCCAACTCAGCAATCGTTTCCTCTGCATTTTGCAACCGCTCAGCCTCCGCTAAAGCATCCTCCAAATACTTCAGGACGCTTTCCTCATCGCTGCCGTATTTTCGATAAAGCTTTTTCAGCTGCGCCAACCGGTCTTCGATGCGTTCCAGTTCATACGGGTCCGCTTCTACAGTATCTGCCGCGGTTTCCAGCTCTTGTGCAATATCCTCCAGCTCATAAAAAGCACTCTCCAGACGTTGGCTCAGCAAGGAATACTTCTCTCCCTTGTCGGCAATTTCCTCTAAAGCGCTGTCTGCAGCACGGATAGAATCCAGTGCATTATCCTGGATCGTATGCTGTGTCTGCGTGAGCACGCTTATAATTTTATCGGCATGCAATAAAACTTCCCTGCGCTGCCGTAATTCTTCTTCCTGTCCAGGAAGGATATCCGCCTTTTCAATTTCATTGATCTGATATTCCAGCATTTCCATTCGGCGCGTGCGCTCTTCCTGCGTTCCCCAATCTCCGTTCAGCTTTTCCTGACAGGCTTTATAATACGCATAAGCACGTTTAACCTGCTCTTTCTGCTCCCAAACTGCACTGCCGGCAAAGCTGTCCAAAAAAGCCAGATGACTGTCTTTATTCAGCAGCAGCTGATGTTCATGTTGTCCATGAATATCTGCGAGCTTATCTGCCACTTTTTTTAAGCACGAAAGTGTTACCGCCGAACCGTTCATCCGGCAAACACTCTTACCGTCAACGGAAATTTCACGAGAGATGATCAAAAAAGCATCCTCACATTCAATGCCCGCTTCCTCCAAAAGCTCGCAAATATCTTCATTGACCGTAAATATTCCCTCTACACGGGCTTTCTGCATACCGCTGCGCACAAGTTCCTTGTCCGCGCGTACTCCCAATACAAAATACAATGAATCAATAATAATAGATTTGCCCGCACCGGTCTCCCCGGAAAGCACATTAAAACCGCTTTCAAATTCTATGGAAAGCTCTTCGATAAGCGCAATATTTTTGATAGAAAGCTGTTGAAGCATACTGTTCTCTCCTTTTGCTTAATCCAGCATAAGGCTCAGCCTGTCCACTACATCCGGAACATCCTCATTCGATGCCACTACCATTATAACCGTATCATCCCCCGCAACACAACCTAAAATAGCAGGATGTTTCAGGGCATCAGCTACTACGCCAATCGTACTTGCGGAACCGGCAAGCGTTTTTATAACGATAATATTGTTAGCAGAATTGATAGAAATTACCGAATTAGCAAAGATTTGTCTCATTTTAGGCGTAATGCGTGTTTCAGTCCTGTCGGCTGACGTATATTTATAACCGCCGCGTTCATCAGGAACCTTTGTCAACCGAAGATCCTTGATATCCCTTGAGATCGTAGCCAGTGTAACCTGAAATCCTGCATTATTCAGTTCCGAAACCAGTTCTTCCTGCGTTTCGATCTCTTTTTTACTAATAATTTCCAAAATTTTGTTATGGCGTGTCGTTTTCATACTGCTCCTCCTTTGAAGCGTTCCACTCGATAAATTTTGAATGCAGCCGTTTATAAAAGCTCTTTTGTTTAAAGATAATAAAACGCAGAGAATTCGGTGACCGAGAAATTTCTACTTGTGCGATTCCATCAAGCGCATGGAGATGAACGCCATCGCAAATGACGGCAAAACCACATCGTTCCAAGGAAACAAAGCGCAAGATCTCATCATCTTTAAACACAAAAGGTCTGGCCCGCAGCGTATGCGCACAAATCGGCGTCATCAGAAGTAAACTGACCTTAGGGCTTACGATCGGTCCCCCTGCCGAAAGAGAATATGCCGTCGAGCCTGTAGGGCTGGAAACAAGCACGCCGTCAGCGGAAAGAGAATCCGCAAACTCCTCTCCTGCATAAATACTAAAATGCAAAAGCCTTGCCCTGCTGTCTCGCTGCAGACATACATCGTTTAAAGCCAAGAATTCCTTTCCGTCCGCTTTACATAAAAGCATCATACGATCTTCAATAAAAAATTTGTTTTCCGCCAGCCTCTGCAGTCCGTCCTCCAGCTCTTCCACCTCCAGTACCGATAAAACACCCACATGCCCTAAATAGATAGAAAGCAAAGGCACCTGTGCCCGCGCTGCTGCTGCTGCAATACGAAGGATGGTTCCATCACCGCCCAGCACAATGATACAGTCATTTTCTGACGCAAACTGGTTTTCCGCCAAAATACGATCGTCCTCCGCTATAGCTTTGGCATCCGACATCACGTCACAGATAAAACCCAATTTTTGAGCCCTTGCCTGTACATCACGCGTAACGGCAAGCATTTCATCCTTCCTTTTATTTACATAGATCCCAATACGCTTCAAACGAAATATCACCTCCATCTACCGATGTCATTTTCTACTGCCTCAAAATTCTGTTTTGGTGCGTCCTTCTCCAGCAATATCAGAAACTCCCTATTGCCGTCTCCTCCTAAGACAGGAGACGAACAGACCTTTTTCACTCCGCGGCCCAGGGCACGCGCACAACGATCAATGGCTTCAAGCACTTTCGGGTACACTGCCGGATCTTTTATAACGCCCTTTTTATTTAAATAGCGGCTCCCCGCCTCAAATTGCGGTTTCACCAGTGTAATGACCGGCGCCAGCTCCTCCATACAGGAAAATAACGCAGGATACAGCGCCGTCTGCGAAATAAACGATACATCCACCACAGCAAGCTCGGCCTTGCCGCCGATCATTTCTGGGGTAAGATATCGGGCATAGGTATTTTCAAGCAGCACAACACGCGGATCTTCTATCAATTCCGGTGCCATCTGACCGTGTCCTACATCTACGGCAACTACTTTCTGTACACCGCGCCGCAGCAGACACTGAGTAAATCCGCCAGTGGAAGCGCCGATATCCAATGCTTTTTTCCCCCGACATACAATTTTAAAGGTATCCAGTGCATATTCCAGCTTTAAGCCTCCGCGCCCCACATAACCGATAGAATCCCGCACGAGGATTCTATCACTTTCCTCCACCGAATATGATGTTTTATTTACCGGCAGCCCGTTTACAAAAACATCGCCGGAGGCAATCAGCTGCTCCGCTCTGCTGCGGGATTGAGCCAACCCGCGTAAAAATACTGCTTTATCCAATCTCATAACTGCTTCAATTGTTCCAGTATGTATTCTGTATCCATATGATTGCTTTTCCTTTGCTGTTCTACACTGCCTACAGCAACAAAAGCATCATCCAGCGCAAACCCTTTTATTTTTACAGCAATTCCATTCTCCTGATAATAATGCAGTACTGCCTCAAAAAGTCCGCCCTGCGGTGCGTTATCCTCAATCACGCCGATAGGAGCATTCTTGATTCTTTCCAAACATTGTGTATCCAGCGGTTTCAGCGTGCGGGCATCCACCAGTTTCCAGCCCAGGGCTCGGGCGATCTGCATTCCTTCGGAAATACAGGCGCCGAACGTTAAAATACTCCCGTTCTCGCCCTCTAAAAGTTCATCCCAGCTAATTCCGTTAAAAGGATATTTTCCTTCGATATTTTCCACACATCCCTTGGGATATCGGATTGCCACCGGCTTTTTTTCTGTAAGAGAATAAACCAGCATCCGGTCGAATTCCTCTGTATCGCGCGGTGCCAATAAAAGGAGTCCCGGCATGGACCGCAAAAAGCCAACATCGAATACGCCGTTGTGGGTGGGGCCGTCCTCGCCGACCAACCCTGCGTGATCAATACACAGCGTAACTGGCAATTCCTGCAGACAAATGTCATGAAATACCTGGTCAAAGCCGCGCTGTAAAAAAGTAGAGTAAATCACGACATAAGGATGCATGCCCCCTTTAGCCAAACCGCCTGCCATCCCCAATGCATGCTGTTCGGCAATACCGGTATCAAAAAAACGCTGGGGAAATTTTTGTGCAAATTCTGCTAATCCTGTATTATAGGTCATCCCCGCAGTAACAGCACATACATCGTCATTGTCCTGCGCAAGCCGGCAAAGTGTATCACTCAGCTGTTTTGC
>URTC01000113.1 GCA_900550765.1 uncultured Clostridia bacterium
GGGCCGAAACCTGGCGATCATCGTTGAGGCAGCGGCTGTCAATCACAGACAGAAGAAGATGGGATACAATGCGGCAGAGGCTCTGTACAAGCGTGTACAGGCAAATCTTGCGAAAAAAAGAGAAAATCCGGATGACGAAGAATAAGAGAGGGTAAGAAATGGGAACATATTGTTTTGGAATCGATGTAGGTGGAACAACTGTAAAATGCGGACTTTTCCGTACGGATGGTACTCTTGTTGAGAAATGGGAGATTCCAACCCGTAAAGAAAACAATGGAGATCAGATCCTTCCTGATGTGGCAGCAGCAGTAAATGCCAAGATGGAAGAAAAGGGTATCTCCAAAGAGGAGGTGGAAGGCGTCGGGATCGGTGTTCCGGGACCGGTAAACTCCAAAGGCGAAGTATCACGTGCAGTAAATCTCTTCTGGGGATATAAGAACGTTGTGGGAGAGATGGAAGAACTTACAGGTCTTCATGCGGAAGCTGGAAATGACGCCAATGTAGCGGCATTGGGAGAGGCATGGAAGGGTGCTGCAGCAGGCTCCTCCGATGTGATCATGGTCACACTTGGAACAGGTGTAGGCGGTGGTATCATTGTTGATGGAAAGATCGTGACCGGACATCACGGAGCTGGCGGTGAGATCGGACATGCCAATGTGGATCATCATGAAACAGAATCCTGCAACTGCGGAAACAGGGGCTGTCTGGAACAGTATGCTTCTGCGACCGGAATTGTCCGCATGGCAAAAAAAGAGCTTGCAGCTTCCGGTGAGAACAGTGTTCTCAGAGATGCCGAAGAGATTTCAGCAAAAGCAGTCATGGAATTAAGAGAGAAGACCGGTGTTGGTATTATGGATTGCAAAAAGGCTCTTCTTGATGCCAACGGAAATGAGGAAGAAGCTGTAAAGATCCTTCGGGAAAAGGGGCTTGCCAGTGCAGCCAAAAAGGCTTCCCGTATTGCAGCAGAGGGAATCGTTGAAAGTTATATCCATTTGGGAGGAAAGATCGGTGTTTTGGTTGAGGTAAACTGTGAAACCGATTTTGTTGCCAAAACCGATGCGTTCAAACAGCTGGTTCACAATATTGCGATGCATATTGCCGCGGCAAATCCCACGTATTTGAACCGCGAAGAAGTTCCGCAGGAGGCCTTGGAGAATGAGAAGGAGATTATTCGTGCTCAAGCTTTAAACGAAGGCAAAAAGGAGCAGTTTGTAGATAAGATTATAGAAGGCCGTATCGGTAAATTCTATAAGGAAAATTGCCTGATGGAACAGCAGTATATGTTGAATCCGGATATTACCATTGAGGAGCTCATCAATGAATCCGTTGCTAAAATCGGAGAGAAGATAGCGATTCGTCGTTATACCCGTTATGCTATGGGCGAGGGGCTTGAAAAGAGACAGGATAATTTTGCCGAAGAAGTTATGAGCCAGATGAAATAAGCTTAAAAAAGCGGCGGGAACACAATATGTGTTCCCTTTTTTTAAGATCAATTTTAATGGAGGAACTTTATATGGCATATCGCAGAATTTTGTTAAAACTCAGCGGTGAGGCGCTGGGGGAGCACGGCAGGGGTTTTGATTTTGAAATGATCGCACGCGTTGCAGGGCAAATTGCCCGGCTCAGCAAAGAAGGCGTGCAGATTGGGATTGTTATCGGTGCGGGAAATATTTGGCGCGGCCGTCAGGGAACGGAAATGGATCGCGTTGCGGCTGACCATATGGGAATGTTGGCCACAATCATTAATTCTCTTGCCTTTCAGGATGCGTTGGAGAAGTTTCAGGTGCCGTGTCATGTAATGACCAGTATTGCCATGGACCCGATTGCCGAGCCTTATGCCCGGCGGCGGGCAGTGGAACGTCTGGAGGCAGGGGATGTCTGTATTTTTGCAGGTGGGACGGGCAGTCCGTTTTTTTCGACGGATACAGCGGCGGCTTTGCGCGCAGCGGAAATCGGTGCGGAAGCGCTTTTTTTAGCAAAAAATATCGACGGCGTCTATACGGCGGATCCGCGAAAGGATCATACGGCTAAGCGATATCGGACAGTTGATTTTACTAAGGTTTTATCGGATAGGCTTCAGGTGATGGACAGCGCCGCTACGGCTCTGTGTATGGATAATAATATCCCGGTGTGCGTGTTTGCCCTGCAGGAAGAGGAAAGTATCCGGCGCGTCTGTTTGGGGGAATCCTTGGGAACGTTCGTACACAGCGGGGTATCTACGGCATTTTATTCCTGAGATATTCTGTTCTTTTGTACGGAGATCCTGATATTTATGTGAAAAGATGCTGCGGTGCATCTTTTTTTCTTGAAAAAATTCCCTATATTTGATATTATATAAATATAGATTCCCTAAAGCGTATCGGGGATAAAAGTATTTTTTATGTATATTATTAATTACGGAGGTTTTTGTATGGCAAATGAGTTTGTTGCTGAAATAGAAATGAATGCAGAGGATAAAATGACCAAAACGGTAAATGTATTAAAGGAATCGATGGCATCCATCCGTGCAGGAAGGGCAAATGCTAAAGTGCTGGATCATGTTCTTGTGGAATATTACGGAACTATGGCACCGATCGTGCAGGTAGCTAACGTATCTGTGCCGGAGCCGAGAATTTTACTGATTTCCCCCTGGGATGCTTCTATGGTAAATCCAATCTGCAAAGCAATACAAACCTCGGATCTGGGAATTAATCCTAATACGGACGGTAAAGTAATACGGCTGATTTTTCCGGAACTGAATGAAGAGCGCCGGGCGGAGTTGGCTAAACAGGTGAGAAAATATGCTGAAGATGCAAAAATAGCGATCCGCTCTATCCGGAGAGATGCTTTAGAACAGTATAAAAAGCTGAAAAAAGATTCTGCAATTACCGAGGATGATGAAAAACGGGCTGCGGATTCCATGCAGAAGCTTACGGATAAGTTTGTGGATAAAATAGACGGCATCTCTGCTGAAAAAGAAAAAGAGCTTATGTCAATTTAATTTTGCCGAAAGGAATTGTGGGAACAAGTGTTCCCACCCATTTTTATGGATCAGAAATATTCATTGCCGCGACATATTGCCATTATTATGGATGGCAATGGACGTTGGGCAAAAAAACGTGCGCTGCCGCGTACCTTTGGGCATAAGGCGGGTACGGAAAATGTGCGTAAAATCGTAAAGTATTGCTCACGGATAGGGATAGAATATCTTACCGTATATGCATTTTCTACTGAAAATTTTAAACGTCCTCCGGAAGAAGTCAACATGTTGATGAAACTGCTGGTAGAATATTTTTATAAAGAGACCGAGGAACTGAAAGCTAACGGTGTACGGCTGCAGGTGCTGGGAGATGTTTCGGTGTTTTCTTCTGCGGTACGTAAGGCGATTGACTATGGTGTGGAAGAGACGAAGGAATGCAAGAAGATGGTGTTTTCTATTGCTTTAGCCTATGGCGCCAGAGCGGAGCTTGTTCATGCGGTAAGAGAGATTATGGCCGAGGGGCTTACAAAGATCGATGAGCAGACAATAGCAGATCATTTATATACTGCCGGCATGCCGGATCCGGATTTGATCATTCGTACCAGCGGTGAGGAACGGCTTTCTAATTTTCTTTTATATCAGGCGGCATATTCAGAATTTTATTTTACGGATGTCTTGTGGCCGGATTTTGATGAACGGGAACTGGATCGTGCAATTGAAGCGTTTTCTGTGCGCAGCAGAAGATTCGGAGGAGTTTTGTTATGGATTTGCTCAAACGAAGTATAAGTGCTGTATTTTTGATTGCTCTTTTGGTAACGGTATTGCTTTTAGGCGGCTGGTATCTTGTGGCGGCTACGATTCTTATTACCTTTTTTATGATGCTGGATGTAACGCATGCACTGAAGAAAGGCGGATATCCGGTCAATCGTATTATTTTGCTGACAGCAGCGTTGTTGACGGCCCCTGCTTTGTACTTTTTTGGGATCTTTGGATATTTTATGTTGACAGCGGTTGTTATGTGTGTGCTGGCTGCCTGTGTGGTTTTAAACAAAACGCCTGATTTTAAAGCGTTTGTTGCGGGAGTATTTGCCTTGGTGTATCCGCTTTTACCCGGGGCTCTGATGATTACTCTGGCACTGCAAAGTACTAAAGGAACAGATTCCTTAGGGGCGTTGCTGCTGGGAGCAGCTTGCATTTATGCTTGCATTGCTGATACGTTTGCTTATGCAGGGGGGAGAATATTCGGTAAACGAAAACTTTGCCCTGCAATCAGCCCCAAAAAAACGGTTGCGGGCTGCGTTGCAAGTTTTATCGGCGGTGCGGCAGCCGGTGTGCTTATGTATTTTATTGCTGCGCATTGGGGAGGAATAGAACAGATAGCGATGGGGCACTGGGTAATTATGGGAGTGGCCTGCGGCGGTTTTGCACAGATAGGGGATTTGATCGCCAGCATGCTGAAACGTTTTTGCGGCGTAAAGGATTTTGGCACTTACATTCCCGGGCATGGTGGTATTATGGATCGGATGGATAGTATTATGATTTGTGCGATAGCTGTTTTGGTGTATGTGCAGACCTTTGCGGTGGAGATAGTATGAAGCAGATTGCAATATTGGGTTCTACTGGATCGATTGGTACACAGGCGTTACAGATCGTTGACAGATATCCCGAAAGATTTCGGGTTACGGGGTTGACGGCGAAGAGCAACGCGCAGCTTTTACGAAAGCAAATTCTTCAATATAAGCCGCTTATAGCGGCTATCCAGGATAAGAACGCCTATGAAGCCATATGCAGCAGCATTCCGCCGGAAACGGTTCTTTTGTGGGGCGAAAATGGAATGCTTACGGTCGCGGCTATGGAACAGGCGGATATTTTGCTTGTAGCCGTTGTAGGCATTGCCGGATTGCCCGCGGTGATGTATTGGATAGAAAGCGGCAAGCGCATCGCTTTGGCAAATAAGGAAGCCTTGGTGACCGGCGGCAGGTTGGTAACGGAGGCAGTAAAGGCTCGGGGAGATATTCTTTACCCGGTAGATAGTGAACATTCGGCGATCTTTCAGTGCTTGCAGGGGCAGGACAGAAGCGCAGTAAAACGTTTGATTTTAACGGCTTCAGGCGGACCTTTTCGGGAATATCCGAAGGAAAAGCTGAAAAATGTTACGGTAGCTGATGCACTGAGACATCCCACTTGGAATATGGGAAAAAAGATTACGGTCGATAGTGCCACATTGATGAATAAAGGGCTGGAAGTAATAGAGGCATCCTGGCTTTTTGATATGGAGGCAAAGGATATTAAGCCGGTTATTCATCCCGAGAGCATTGTGCATTCTGCCGTAGAATTTTGTGACGGTGCCGTGATTGCACAGATGGGTGAACCGGATATGAAGCTGCCGATCCTCTACGCACTGGAATATCCCAAGCGTTTGGATGCGGGATCGCCGAGACTTTCGTTGACATCCCGGGCAAAGCTTACTTTTTTTGAGCCGGATTATGAAAAATTTCCGTGCTTGGCATTGGCCTTTGAAGCATTAAAGCTGGGAGGAAATGCACCAGCCGCTTTAAACGCGGCCAATGAAGTGGCTGTAGAATATTTTTTACGTGAAAAAATAGGGTTTTGTGATATTCCTGATATCATAGAGCATACTATTTTTAATATGAACGTGATAGAAAATCCTACGATCAGCGATATTTATGAAACGGATCGGATGGTACGGTTACAATGGAAACAGGAGGGGCAATAAGAATAATATATTGAGTAGTATACCTAATTGGATTATCGCACTGTTGATGCTGGGACTGCTTATTTTTGTACATGAGCTGGGTCATTATACGGTTGGACGGCTGCTCAAGTTTAAAATCGATGAGTTTTCTATTGGTATGGGCCCCAAACTTCTTTCAAGGGAGAAAAAGGGGATTAAGTATTCTCTTCGCCTGATTCCTATGGGTGGTTTCGTTGCGTTTCATGGGGAAGACGAGGACGGTAAAGACGATCCGGAAGCTATGAATAATATGCCCTGGTATAAGCGGGCCGCCGTCATGTTTGCGGGT
>URTC01000114.1 GCA_900550765.1 uncultured Clostridia bacterium
GAAGCGGCTGGTGGAGAAAAACTATGCCCAGAATATCCGCGGTGCCAAACGGCTGATTGAACGGGGAACCGGCGAGGTTTGGGATGTGCTGGAAGAGGTTATTGAAGGACATCCGGTGCTTTTGAACCGTGCGCCTACGCTGCACCGTCTGGGCATTCAGGCCTTTGAGCCTGTCCTGGTAGACGGACGCGCCATTAAGCTGCATCCGCTGGTTTGTACCGCTTTTAATGCGGACTTTGACGGTGACCAGATGCCCTGCCATGTACCGCTTTCGGTAGAAGCTCAGGCTGAGGCCCGCTTCCTGATGCTGGCGGCCAACAATATTTTAAAGCCGGCGGACGGGCGTCCGGTGGTAGTTCCCACGCAGGATATGATTATCGGTTCGTATTATCTTACGATTGTGAATGATGAAAAGCCGATGCTGGATCGCACCTTTTCCTCCCCCGATGAGGCAGTGTTGGCTTATGAGATGGGCGAGCTTCCGCTGCAGTCGATGACCAATGTGCGCATGAGTAAGACGGTTGACGGCGTTACACGTTCAAAGATCATACAGACTACGGTGGGAAAGATTATCTTTAATAAAGCTGTTCCGCAGGATATCGGCTTTGTTGACAGAAACGATCCTGAGCATGCGTTTGATTTGGAAATCGGTTTCCTGATTGATAAAAAATCGCTGAATAAAGTAGTATATCAGTGCTATACTGTGCACGGTGCAGCTGTTACCGCGGAAATGCTGGACCAGATTAAGGCGCAGGGATTTGAATATGCCACCAAAGGCGCAATCACTGTGGGGGTAAAGGACGCGGTGATTCCTAAGGCGAAAAAGGAGATTCTTGAAAAAGCCGAAAAGCATGTGGATGAGATCAACGAGCTGTTCCGCCGCGGCTTCTTTGCCGAAGAGGAACGCTATAAGGCGGTTATCGAAACCTGGAAAGAAGCCAAGGATGACGTTACGGCAGAGCTTTTAAAGGGTCTTGGCAAGTTTAATCCCATCAATATGATGAGCACCTCCGGTGCGCGAGGCAATAAGAGCCAGATCACACAGCTTGCCGGCATGCGCGGCCTGATGGCTGACCCCTCGGGACGTACGATTGAAATTCCGGTTAAGGCCAACTTCCGGGAAGGTCTTACGATCATTGATTTCTTCATGTCCTCCCACGGTACGCGGAAAGGTCTTGCGGATACGGCGCTTCGTACGGCAGACTCGGGTTATCTGACCCGCCGTTTGGTGGATGTCTGCCAGGATGTTATCATCCGCCAGGAGGACTGTCATGCATTGCCCAGCTCTATCAATACGCCCAACGGGGTGTATGTGGAGGATATCATCCATGAGGGCACGATTATTGAAACCGTTGCCGAGCGCATAAAGAACAGAACACTTGCGGAAGATATTTTGGATGATGCGGGCAATGTGGTCTATGCCGACGGTACGCTGGTCAACGATCAAATGGCCGAGCATATTACTGCGCCCAAGGAAAAGGGCGGACTTGGCAGAACAAGAGTGATGATTCGTTCGATCTTTACCTGCCGCTGCGAGACCGGTGTTTGCGCCAAATGCTATGGCGCCGATCTTTCCAATAATAAAGAGGTTGCTATCGGTGAGGTTGTGGGTATTATCGCCGCACAGTCAATCGGTGAACCGGGTACCCAGCTGACGATGCGTACGTTCCATACCGGCGGTGTTGCGGGTACGGATATCACCCAGGGTCTGCCCCGTGTTGAAGAAATCTTTGAGGCACGCAAGCCCAAAGGACTTGCCATCCTCTCCGATATTGCCGGCAAGGTAGAACTTTCCAGCCTGCGGAGTAAGAACACGATTACAATCGTTGCTTCCGATGGGGAAGAAAAAACCTATCCGCTGCCGTATAACGCGCATTTGGCCGTGGAAGAAGGGCAGATGGTGGAGGTTGGCCAGGAGTTAACCAAGGGTTCTATCAATCCTCACGATATGCTGCGCATCAAAGGTGTGGTGCCGCTGCAGAATTATATGCTGAAGGAAGTGCAGACGGTTTATAAGATCCAGGGCGTTGATATTGCCGATAAGCATATTGAGTTGATCGTGCGCCAGATGCTGCGCAAGGTGCGCATTGAGGATGCAGGCGATACCGATCTTCTGCCGGGGGATATTGTGGATATTTTCCGCGTAGAAAACGTCAACGAGCAGGTTCGCTTGGCCGGCGGCATTCCCGCCACCAGCCGAAGAATTCTTTTAGGAATTACAAAAGCTGCGCTGGCTACGGATTCCTTCCTTTCGGCTGCTTCTTTCCAGGAGACGACGAGAGTGCTTACCGAGGCTGCCATCAAAGGGAAGATCGATCCGTTGCTGGGCTTAAAGGAAAGCGTGATCATCGGTAAGCTGATTCCTGCGGGAACCGGCGTGAAAAAATATAAGGAGATCGATATAGAGGTCCTTAGAAAGCAGGCTGAAAGTGAGCCTGAAACCGATGAACTGCCGGAAGAGCTTGAAGCGCAGGAAGCATAAAAATTTAAAAAAGCAATCTTCTTTTGGAAGGTTGCTTTTTCTTTTTTGGGGAAGGCTGTGGAGAGAGAAACCGTATGCCTTGATTTTTAAAAAGTATTGGTTTACAATATATAAACAAGGTTTTTATTCAGGCAGGGATACCTGATTTGAGATTGGACGCGAACTGGTAAGGAGGTTGTTTATGAAAATACGGGTTTTATGTGTTTTGGTTTTATGTGCGCTTTGGCTTTCGGGCTGCGGAGCGAAGGAAGAAAAAACCGTGTACAGCGGTGTTGGCGGCAGCTATATTGTAGACGGCAGCAATGATATTGCGAGTAAAATGAAGTAGATTGGTGGCTGGGAAAAAGTACCCAAAAGGATTCTTTAAAAGAGACGAAAAAAACGGAAAAGATTCAAGGCAAAACGTATGATACGGCCTATGAGAAATCTTTATTGGAAAATTTTGATTGGCAGTATACGGATGTATATAGCGCTAAGGGAATTACGCTTTATTATAAAGAAGGAAGTTTTACGGGGTATCACATTACTTCCCGAGAATTTCTTGATGCGCAAAAAGAGATCGCAATGCCTTCGGACCCCTATCAAAATGCCTTGTCCGTAGCACAAAAATGCGCGGAGCAGTATATCCGCACGGAGGATTATGTACTGGAAGAAACGATAGTAAATTCTTTTTACGATATCGACCTTCCGATGACGGTGTATGTGTTCAGCTTTGTAAAACACCATTCCGGCTTTCGTACAAGTGAATCCGTTTATGTAGAAGTAACGGAAAAAGGCGGGATTCTTTTTGTCTAAAAATAAAAAATCAACATATGGTGAATAAGGAAAGGACAATCTGTATATAAATACAAAATAAAGAAAGCTCCCGTGGTGCGGGACTTTTTCTCCTTATAAAAAATATAAATTTGCCAAAAATCATTTGACAATCCCCTGCATTTGGTATATCATAACAAAGTATTACGGCCATTTTGCGGTCTTTTGCGGAGGGGAAAGGTTTGAAACGCGTAACCGGCACCAAACAGGTGCTCAAGGCTTTGGACGCCGGAAATGTTTCGGTAGTCTATATTGCCCGTGCCGCCGACGATTTTCTTCGCGGAAAGCTGCATAAAGCCTGCCGAGAGCATGAAGTTGAAATTCGATGGGTGGATACCATGCTTGAGCTGGGCAGGCAGTGCGGTATCGCGGTAGGCTCGGCCACCGCGGCAGAACTTCACGATTAGTTCCGAGGGTTGCGGAATTAATATATTTATTTTTCCGGGGAAGGAGGAATTTTAAATTGCCAACAATTAATCAGATTATTAAAAACGGCAGGAAGAAGACCACCTATAAGTCTTCGGCTCCTATTCTTCAGCAGTGCCCTCAGCGCAGGGGCGTTTGCCTCAGCGTAAAGACGATGACGCCTAAAAAGCCGAACTCTGCACTGAGAAAGGTTGCCCGTGTCCGTCTGGCGGCAAACGGTATGGAAGGTACCTGCTATATTCCGGGTATCGGTCATAATCTGCAGGAGCACTCCGTCGTGCTGATCCGCGGCGGCCGTGTCAAGGATCTTCCTGGTGTAAGATACCATATTATCCGCGGCGCGCTGGATACTGCCGGTGTTGCAAAAAGAATGCAGGCCAGAAGCAAATACGGCGCTAAGAAGCCCAAGAAGTGATCAGGCATCGCTGCGCTTGATTCTTTGACGGTTTTTTTGAGTCTCCGAACATGCTGACGGAGCGATGAGTTTTTATATCGTTTTGCTTTGCTTTTTTGCAGAACTTGCAGAGCACACAGTTTAAGGAGGAAAAATTTATGCCAAGAAGAGGTGGCGTGCAAAAGCGCGACGTGCTTCCGGATCCGATGTACGGCTCCAAGGTGGTAACCAAGCTTATCAACCAGGTAATGTACGATGGAAAACGCGGCACTGCCCAGCGCATTTGCTATGACGCTTTTGATATTATAAAGGATAAAACAGGCCGCGAGCCGCTGGAAGTGTTTGATCAGGCAATGGAGAATGTAATGCCCCTGCTTGAAACCAAAGCACGCCGTGTGGGCGGCTCCAACTATCAGGTTCCGATCGAAGTCCGCCCTGACCGCCGGCAGACGCTGGGACTTCGCTGGCTGGTTACTTTTACCCGTAAGCGCGGTGAGCGTACGATGGCCGATAGGCTTGCAGCAGAAATTATGGATGCTGCAAACAACACCGGCGCCAGTGTGAAAAAGCGCGAAGATACTCATAAGATGGCCGAATCCAACAAGGCATTCGCCCATTATCGCTGGTAGCTTTCGGCTTGATAGGGAGGAAAATATATGCCAAGAGCATTTTCACTGGAAAAAACAAGAAATATCGGCATCATGGCACACATCGATGCCGGTAAAACTACGACGACCGAGCGTATTCTCTATTATACGGGAAGGATACACAAGATTGGCGAAACCCATGAGGGGGCGGCTACCATGGACTGGATGGTTCAGGAGCAGGAGCGCGGTATTACGATTACTTCGGCTGCGACTACAGCCCAATGGAAGGGACACCGCATCAATATTATCGATACTCCCGGACATGTGGATTTTACCGTTGAGGTAGAGCGTTCCCTGCGCGTGCTGGACGGTGCCGTTGCCGTTTTCTGCGCTAAGGGAGGCGTAGAGCCGCAGTCTGAAACCGTATGGAATCAGGCGACAAAATACGGCGTTCCGCGGATTGCTTATATCAACAAAATGGATATTATGGGGGCGAACTTCTATCGGGTTATCGATATGATGAAAACGCGCCTGCATACAACGCCCATTCCCATGCAGCTGCCTATTGGTGCAGAAGATACTTTTGTGGGAATTATCGATCTTTTGGATATGAAGGCCCATATTTATAAAGATGATTTGGGCGAGCAGATCGATATTGTGGATATCCCCGCTGAATATGCTGATAAAGCACAGGAATATCATGTCGCTATGGTAGAGAGCGTCTGCGAGGCCGATGACGATTTGATGGAAAAGTATCTGATGGGGGAAGAGCCGACTGTTGAAGAGCTGAAAAAGGCTGTCCGGAAGGGTACGATAGCGAATCTGTTTACGCCCGTTTTCTGCGGTACTTCATACCACAATAAGGGAGTTCAGATGCTGTTGGATGCTATCGTGGATTACATGCCCTCTCCGGTAGATATTCCGGCAATCAAGGGATATATTCCGGGCAAAGAGGATGTGGAAGAGGATAGACATGCCTCTGACGATGAGCCTTTTTCTGCCCTTGCCTTTAAGATTATGACCGATCCCTTTGTAGGAAAACTTGCGTTCTTCCGTGTGTATTCCGGTACGCGGGAAGCCGGCTCCTATGTGTATAACAGCACCAAGGGCAAGCGTGAACGCTTTGGCCGTATCCTGATGATGCATGCCAACCACCGCGAGGAGATCGATAAGGTGTATGCCGGTGATATCGCCGCGGCGGTAGGTCTGCGCGATACGACAACCGGAGATACGCTCTGCGATGAGGATCATCCGGTAGTATTGGAATCTATGG
>URTC01000115.1 GCA_900550765.1 uncultured Clostridia bacterium
AGGTGCGGCAGCTGCTAAGCCAAAAGCGCAGATAATACTGGATGTCTTATCGAGCATTTTGGCAACGCAGATGCCGTACCGCACACCGAGCCGCAGCGAGGCGCTTCGGAGCGCAACCGCCGCTTGCGGCGGCTCTTGGCGCGGAGATCCGCCGGAGCGGTGCTTAAGCCGTAAGGCGGGAATTGTGCGGTGTTGCCTTTGTTACCGGGACAGTGTCTCCCCCTACCCTGCCTTACTTTGCGGCTTCAATCAAATCCCGGAGGCTTTGCGCCTGCTCGATCAGTTCATTCAGAATCGCAACATCATTATCACGGCGCTCCTGAGACATCTTTTTGACGCCGCGCTTATAGCTGGTTGAACTCATTTTCTTAAAAATCTTATTGGCAACAGGCTGGATCGTCTTTTCCACAAAGGTCGCGCTTTCAGACTCGCTCTTTTGCTCCTTTTTCTCGACGCGCTTTGCCTCCTGATCCCTGGCCACATCCTTTGCGATTTCCTCGGCCTTCTCCGTATCATGCCGACTGACGGCGTCACGGTACTCCCCTACCCTGTTCTGCAGCAGGCGGATTGCGTTTTCACACTCCGCAAACGCAGTCTCCAGGCGTTCGTCCCGCTCATCCGGCTCGTTGGTTTTTCTGGCTCTGTCAATAGCCCGGATATAGTCATAATGTATGCTGTTGCATTCCTGCAGCAGGCGCTCCCGGGCATCGGTGTCACAGTTGCTCACATCAACCGCGCTCAGCAACAGATAGCACTGCGCAATTTTATGCTGCACCTCCGGCTCCAGCGTGATATAGCTTTCACACTCCATGCGGGTCAGGAACTTGTTATCCAGAAGGCGAAGCAACTCTTTGTCCAGCTTTTCCTCAATGCGGAAATCACGGTCGATTTGCTTGGCTGTGGTTGCACTCACTTCCTTAATGGCCTTTTTAGCGTCCTTTTCCGTCATATTGAACGGCTCGTTCTGAAGGCAGACCACAAATTCTGCAACGGCCTTGCGGCGGATCTGTTCATCCGCAAAGCCGCCGCGGACCTGCAGGTTCGCACTGTATAAAAGCACCTTTTTTTCATTGTCCGAAAGACTAGTTGTAATCACATTGCAGTTTTTGATGGTGTTCCAGGTGGCGTCTCCTCTCTTTTCGAGGTACTCCATCGCGCGGTAGCGGCGCTCACCGGAGAGAAGGACATACACTGTTTTTCCATTTTCTTCCTGCGGAAACACCACCAAATTATGCATCAGGCCGTTGCGCTGAATATCCTCCGCCAGCTGCACAATATCCTCTTGGGTATCTGCCTGCCGGAAGATTTCGTTGTCCGCGTTTACGCGAATATCGTACAGTGCAATATCCCGAGCTTCGTATTCAATGCTTTTATGCCCTGCGGTCAGATCACTGATAATTTTTCCTGCATCGCCATTATTGGAATCAATTTTGCCAAGCTCTGCATCCGTCGGGCGGGAACGTTTTACGATTTCCTTCTTTTTGGCGGGGCTTTTCATTCCCATATCATTTCACCTCCAGACGCTTTTTCAACTCTTCGTAGGCTTTCACATAGGCTTTTGCCACAGGCTGCGTTTTTGCCATATAGCACACAGGCAAAAAGCGGGAAATGGATGTTTTCACCGTCTTGCTTGTGGGAATTGCAACGCTGAACAGCGATGTGCCGAGTTCTTCCTTAAAATGTTCCTGAATCTTCTTGTCTGTTGCTGCGCTTTTGTCTACATTCACCAACAACACACCGGCACCCATCAGGTGAGAAGTGGAGCTTTGCTTCATCTTATTGCATTCATAATAAAGGCGAAACGCCGATTCTTCGGAGTTATCCTCACAGCCGGCTGGAATCAGGATATAATCCGCTGCATAGATTGCATTGGAAAGCAACAAGCTGTCCCGCGTAGGCTGTGTATCAATAAGAATGTAATCGTACTCATCACGCACCTGATTGAGGAAATAGTACAGAAAATCCCCCATACCAGAAACCTTCCTCGGATCTCCGTCCTTCAGGCGCTCTGCATCGCCAATCAGCAGTTCAATGCGCTTATTGATTCGCGGCGTCTGCGCATCGCACGGGATCATATCCACATTTTCATACTGCGTTTCCACAATAAAGTCTCGCGTCTTGCTATGATACAGGAACCCGTCGAAAAGATTATAAAGCGCCTTGCCGTAGAATTCATCGCTTGTGATGCTCAAGCCGCCGCTGAGTGCTTTGGTGAGATTTCCCTGCGGATCAGTATCCACGCAAAGAACTTTTTTCCCCTCATCGCCCATCAGGTAGGCAAGATTGGAGGCCGTTACGGTTTTACCCGTGCCTCCCTTTTCAATGGCAATTGTAATAATTTTTGCAGACATTGGGCAATTCCTCATTTCTGTAAAGACTGCTATTTATGGATGTGTCCGTCAATTCTTGTTGCTGTGAATTATCATTCCGTGATTCTCTTGTAATCGGTTTTCCATGTCTTTTTGCCATTCCGGTTGTTCGATTTTATCATACTTCAGTGGCTGAATATGTTGAAGCCTATACCTCACCACAAAAATAGTTGCAGCCATCTTTTGCTGCTTATTGTGATTTCAATTATAACATAGATATAAGTAAAGTCAATTCTCTTTTCCGGGTATCATCCTGCCATAACGATATTTCAAGTCTATCAATTCTTGTTGCTGTTATTTAATATGTCTGCATTCGTATAGGCCATTTCTTTACATGCGCGCACCGCGCTTCACAGCACGGAACAGAGTTCAGACCGTCAAAAAAATTGCCTTCTTGCCTTATTGCATGTGTAGGGGCGACCATTGGTTGCCCGCCACCTTACCGCAGCAACGCATCTTCTGGGATAGCTTGCTTACAAGGCAAACGGGCAGGGGCGAGCACTGCTCGCCCCTACTAGAGTTTTTCGACAGTCTGACAGAGTCAACATATCTTTCAATTCTTGTTGCTATTCTCGGTTTGCATTTATTTGTCACTTATAATCTTTGTTTTTTTCTTTACAGCAAAAAGCAGCAGCCTGCATATTGCAGGCTGCTGCTAAATAATCCTTATACATCCTCAAAGACGGACATATCAAACTTAAACACTCCCGCCGGATCCAACGATGCGAGCTTCTGCTTGCCAGCCGCGATGATCAAAGCACTGTTTTCAATCGTATCGTTATAAACAACCGTGCGATAATACTGTGCAGACTTCCTTTCGGTTGCTTTTTCAAACATCTCCGTAAATTTTACACACAGTCCCAGGGCCCATGTTTTCAGCCCTGCATTGTCATGAATGATTCGGTTTAAAGAATCCAGTGTTTCCTCCGCTTGGTCACGCTTGTTGATGTTTGTCAGGATCTTAGCCGTGTATGTGAAAATATCATTGCAGATATTTTTCTCGTTGTCCGTCAGCTTATCCTCATACGAAGCATAGTCTGCTTTGTTTCTGATCTCCGTAGTTGCTTTTCTATACTTCATTTTCAAAATATCTGTGCTAAATGGCTCTGTAATATGCTGGGCTGCTTTTTCCGTACTCTGGGTTTTCTTCTTTCTGGAATCCCTTACAATTTCGTCATCGTGCGTATTTCTATCATGATAGGAGCGGACATCCCTCATTTCTGCTTTGGTCTTGTATTTGATGAAAATATACAGGTATTCGTATTTGCGAACACCGCGCTTGCGCGCCGGGGCATAGTCAAACCAAAGATCCGTCATCTCATTGATTTCTTTCTTAACGGTCTTTAAAACATTCTTTTCAAACTCTGTAAAAGTCTTGTACTTTTCAGACAGCGGTTTTTCCCGGTCAAACTTTTTCTTGTCGGCAGATGTCGGATCCTTTTTCTTTTTACTCTTTGTGGACTCTCTCTCTGCCTCTGTGGGTGCAGAAAGCAGACCTTTAAACTCATCAATATTGAATTTTTTATACTTATAACCCGTCAGCTCGTCGCGCTTTGAGGAGAACTTATTCAGGATCTCATCATTTACCGGCTGGAATACAAGGCCGTTCGTATAGCCATAGTCTCTGTTTCCATTGTCATAGGAGAGTATGATTTCATAAACGCGCATAGAGTAAGTGCTTTTCATCATCAGCAGATATTCGATGCTGTAAGAGGTATAGTTGCTGGTAAGCTGCGCAATATCCTTCCAGATGTCCTGGTTAAAGCGCAGGCGAATCTCTTTCTTGTCGAAATCGACCTCAGAACCTTTTTGCAGCCAGGAAATGGAGCGATACACCTTACTGCCGGGTTCTTTCTTGACCCAGAAGGTACGATTTTCCAAATTTTCTATAGTTTCCTTCAGATTCAGCGCATAGGTCGTATCCACCGTGCGCACTCCGGTCAACTTGGCAAAATCATTGAAAGTGATCGAATAATATTTGGATGCATCCTTATCATTTTTCTGGTCGATTTTAGACATGAGCATAAAGAGAACCTTTTGCTCATTTCTGGGCAGAGAGTACTTTGTCCGCTGGATCAGGTCATTACTTTTGGTAATGTAAGAGCCAAAGCCGACAGGGGAGTGCTGCCATTTCGCAATCGCTTGCTTTTTTTCGCGGACCTCATCATCAGAAAGGACCTCTCCAACTAAAGATTCCTCGTTTTCATCAATGGACGAATTCGTTTTGTTCATATCCATTACTTATAGCTGTACAAGGAGGTGCTTAAAATAATTACGATATACAGCTATATATTCCTTTCGTTAGATGTTACAATACAAATAGGTACACAAATATCATTATACTGATAATATTACTATACTATTTGCCGACTGTCAACGAAAAATGTTTGGGGCTTTTCTATTTTTTTAATTTTGCTTTTTTCTCTTTTACAATTATTTATCTTATATCTTACTTTTTACTTATTTATTATAATATGTAGAAAGAGAGGTTTCCACATGCCAGCGGAGAGAAAAAAACACTTGCCGAAAGAGATTTCCACATCGGATGCAAGAGGTTTAAAAGGCTGTAGAAAGAGATTGCTACAGCCCAATCAGCCCAAATAAGCATGTAGAAACCTCTTTTTTGCCGTGGAAGAATCTCTGTTTTCAAAGTTTTTTCTGTATACTGCCTGTTGCGGCTACAAATTGTGCAGGGTGGAAATCTTGCTTTTGCGAAAAAGGGAGAACATTGCCGTGCAAGCATAGGTGGAGAGTTTTATAGCTGGTTTTTTCGGTGTAGAAACCTCTCTTTGCACAAGCATCGGAAAACGGCGGCGCTTGAATTAGGATAGTATGCATAGAGGCAGGGGAGAGAGTGAAACAAAAATTTCCCTTCCGCGAGTGTAGAAACCTCCTTTTGCTGCTGCAAGTGATCTCTGCGGCAGGAGGTGCTCAAATTTTTCCGGTGTAGAAACCTCCTTTTAGGGATTGCTTCAAAAACACTATATATTGGTGTTGTGGATCAACTAACATACTTGTTCTTGCACAAAGAGAGGCTATATAGGCAGAGACAGGAAAGGTAATAGTGGCGAACCAAGAGGTTTCTACACATAAACAGCGCAAGATTTTTAAATAGAATAATAGGCGATATACCGATATATAATTGGGCTACGAAAAAGGAATTATCTGCACTAAAAAGAGATTTCTACATCAAAAGAGCGAAGAAAAGAGGAAAAAACACAGCCATGTACAGAAGGGCACTATCAAAGCAGCGTAGTGATAAAAGGATGTAAAACCACAATATATAGATATAGAGAACAAAATAGCACTTGAAAAAGCAAAAAGGCTGGGAGAAAAGATAATAGAAATGGGAAAAATCGTTGCAGATGAAATACAATAAGGAAATATTATTACGCTGTATACAACATGTATACAGCGTAATGCGTAGATGATCCAGAGAGTTTTATAATGGTGCAAAGTATGGCATAATGCAAAGTAAACATTTTTTTCGGGAGTGAGATGTAGAAGCATCTCTTTTCTCTTGACTTCCCGACTTCTTGATGAGAAAGCCTCTTTTTGACGGACGTATCCACTTTT
>URTC01000116.1 GCA_900550765.1 uncultured Clostridia bacterium
ATTATGTCCGCTGGATTCTGTAACATAATATCCCAGCTTTAAAAACATTTCGTTGCGTACCTGTTCCTTGTTGTAGTACGTTTCGTTCTCTAAAAGCTTTCGCAGGCGGGGATACAGATCCTCTCCGTTATGCTCCAGTTTTGTGTAAAACGCCTGGTGATTTACGCCCATGCAGTGATATACTACTTCCTGCTCCGGTACGTTCAGCCACTCGCAGAGCATCCGTATCGTTCCCTGCACACTGTGGCACAGCCCCGTTACTTCCACGTTGCTGTGTTTTTGCATTGCGCCGCAGAGCATAGCCATAGGATTGGTATAATTCAAAAAACTGCACGGGGACAATATTCTTCAATATCCCGGCAGATCTCCAGCATCAGCGGGATATTGCGCAGGGCCCGGAAAATGCCCGAAACGCTGCGGGTATCGCCTACATTGATATCCACACCGTATTTTTTAGGGATTTCGATATCATATCTCCAAATATCGATATCGCCGTTGAATACGGTGCACAGAACTCCGTCGGCGCCTTTCAGCGCTTGTATGCGGTCCATGGTGGGAACGATTCGGCATCGGGGACGCTGCATGGTTTGGGTAATTTTTTCACAGATCTTTGTAATATAGTCCAGGTGCGCCTTGTTAATGTCCATCAGGCGGATTTCACATTCTTCAAAAGCGGGAAACGTCAGCAGATCCCGCACGCAGCTGGTGGTGAACTGCAGGCTGCCTGCGCCGATCAAAGCAAATTTTTTCATAGCGGTTGCCTCCTTTTTTTCTATTATACTGCCTGCCGGCGAAAGCAAAATAGGAAATCCCGCTGTTTTTATGGATTTTTCTGCTATTGACAAAGTTTATCTTCTCGTGATATCTTAAAAATCAGAGGTGAGCTTATGGAAAAAAACGTATACACCGATGTGAATTTAACGAATTTTCCTTCCGAAGAATACTTTCATATCAACAGCTGCGGGATGCAATTCAGCCACAAACAGCACTTTACGATCCTTCGGCAGGAGGGACGGGTGGATTTTCATATTTTATATATTGTAAAGGGAGGTCTTACCGCGGTTTATGCGGGAAAAGAAGCTTCGCTTTTGCCGGGAAATTTTATTTTGTATCCGCCGGGAATGCCGCAGAGATATACCTTTCCCGAGGGGGTGGAAACGATAACCTTTTGGGTGCATTTTACAGGCCGGACGGTCCCGGAAATTTTAGACGGATTGGGGCTTGGCGGCGGCGTTTATTCCAAGCAGTTTTATTGTGAGGAGACCCGGCTGCGGGGAATTGCGGAAAAGGCAAAGCAGGGGGGCTTTGAGGCCAACGGTGCGCTTTTGCATTTTCTGCACCTCCTGGCGCAGCAAAACAGGGAACAGCCTTCTGCAAGGGGGATCGATATACTGCTTCCGGCCTTGCGGCGCATGGAAACGCTGCAAAAATGCACTGTGGCGGAGTGTGCCTCCCTTTGCGCGATGAGCGAGAGCCGGTTTTCACATCTTTTCAGGCAGATAATGGGGGTTTCACCGCATCAATATTTCTTAAAAATGCGGCTGGAGCAGGCACGGGGCTATTTGCAGGATTCTGATTTAAGCATTGCCCAAATCGCCCAGCTGACGGGCTTTGAGGACGCCCTGTATTTCAGCCGGTTGTTTAAAAAGTATTTCGGTGTAGCGCCTTCGTCTTACCGCGGAAAATAGAATTTTTGCTTTTTAAACAGGAAAAACAGGAGATGCTGTACGTCTCCTGTTTTTTGTACGCTCGGCGGACGTCCGTTTTTTTAACGGTGTTCTTTTTTAGGAAAGATGCCCTCGGTTTTTGCGTTTTCAAACCTTTCGGTGAGTCTTTCCAGAATTTTTTCGGCCTTTTCCTGAGGAAGAATTCCATATTCGACGGATTTTTCGATCAGCTGGCGCTCGGCGGCGAGCTTATCTTCCAAAATTGTTAAAAGCGTGTCCTTTTTTTCTTGCGGCAGCTCTTCCCAGTTCTGCTGGGCGGGCGCATAAGCGGGCGAAGCGGAAGAGGTAAGCATTAATCCGATGCAGGCAAAAGCTAAAAGTGCGCAGGTAAGCGCGATATATAAACGGTTGTTTACCATATAAAACATCCTTTCCTTTTTTATTCTGTTTTTATTTTTTCCGCAGCAGCAAAAAATATCAAAGGAAAAATCAGTAATTTTTCTTGCTTTTTTTGCTTGTGTTCCAAAAACGGACGGTATTTCCGGTTTTATAAAGAAAAACTGCGGTCTGCTTGCTTTTTCAAAGGCTTTGTTGTATAATGTAACAGAATATAAAAATTTATGGAACATAGCTTGTTTGCAGAGCGGAGGATTATTATGGCAAAGCATTTTTTTACATCGGAATCTGTTACCGAGGGACATCCCGATAAGATCTGCGATCAGATCTCTGACGCGATTCTTGATACGATTTTTAAAGAAGACCCCTATGCACGCGTGGCCTGTGAGGTCTGCTGCACCACGGGACTGATTCTTATCATGGGCGAAATTACGACAACGGCTCAGCCGGATATCCAGCAGATCGCACGCCAGGTAGTGCTGGATATCGGTTACGACCGGGCCAAATACGGCTTTGACGGCCATACCTGCGGCGTGATTACCGCACTGGACAAGCAATCGCCGGATATTTCCATGGGCGTAAGCCGGGCGCTGGAGCAGAAGAACGGCGAGCGTGACGCGAAATTTTCCACCGGCGCGGGAGATCAGGGCATTATTTTCGGTTATGCCTGCAACGAAACCAAGGAATTGATGCCGCTGCCGATCTCCTTGGCGCATCAGCTTGCCAAGCAGCTGACCAAAGTGCGCAAGGAGGGGATTCTGGGATATCTTCGCCCCGACGGGAAAACACAGGTGACGGTGGAATACGATAACGGCGTGCCCGTGCGGGTAGATGCAATCGTTGTATCCTCGCAGCATGCGCCCGAGGTGGAAATGGAGCAGATCCGCCGCGATATTATCGAGCAGGTCATAAAACCGATCATTCCCGCACAGATGATGGATGAAAATACAAAATTCTTTATCAATCCCACCGGCCGTTTTGTCATCGGCGGCCCTCAGGGGGACAGCGGCCTGACGGGACGTAAGCTTATTGTGGATACTTACGGCGGCTATTCCCGTCACGGCGGCGGTGCGTTTTCCGGAAAGGATCCGACGAAGGTGGACCGCAGCGCGGCCTATTTTGCCCGGTATATCGCCAAAAATATCGTGGCCTCCGGTGCGGCGGAGAAGTGTGAGGTGCAGCTGGCTTATGCCATCGGCGTGGCGCGTCCGGTCTCCGTATTGATTGAAACCTTCGGTACCGCTAAAGTGGCGGAAGAGAGACTTGCCGATGCGGTAAACGCTTTGTTTGACATGCGTCCCGACGCTATTATTGAAAAGCTGGAGCTTCGCCGGCCAATCTACCGCCAACTGGCGGCTTACGGACATATGGGCCGCGAAGAACTGGGTGTAAAATGGGAGAATACCGATATGGCGCAGAGCATAAAAGATTATTTGGGGATGTAAGGAGAAGAATATGGGGTTTTTAGGCATTTTTGGAGATAATACTGCCCAGCAGCTGAAAAAAATTGAAAAAATCGTGCGGAAGATCGAAGCGCTGGAGGAATACATGAAGGGCATGGGCGACGATGCGCTGCGCGCCAAGACCGACGAGTTCCGCGGCCGGCTGCAAAGCGGCAAGGAAACGCTGGATGATCTTCTGCCCGAGGCTTTTGCCGTCGCCCGGGAGGCTGCCTGGCGGGTTTTGGGCCTGCGGCCGTTCCATGTACAGCTGATCGGCGCCGTGGTGCTGCATCAGGGGCGGATCGCCGAAATGCGCACCGGGGAAGGAAAAACGCTTACCGCTACGCTGCCGGCTTACTTAAATGCTTTGGCCGGCGAAGGCGTGCACATCGTTACTGTAAACGAATATCTGGCGGGCTATCAGTCCGAAATGATGAGCAAGCTCTTTGGCTTTTTAGGCATGACGGTGGGCAATATCTATAACGGCTTGAGCCGTGAGGACCGGCAGGCGGCCTATCGGGCCGATATTACCTACGGCACCAACAGTGAATTCGGGTTTGACTACCTGCGCGACAATATGGCCGTGCGCGGCAGCGACCGTTCCCAGCGCAAGCTGAACTTTGCGATCGTAGACGAGGTGGACAGCATTTTGATCGATGAGGCCAGAACACCGCTGATTATCTCCGGCATGGGCGGGGAGTCCTCGGAGATGTACGGAAAGGCCAACGCCATCGTCAAGGGCTTCCGCGGACTTGCGGAAAAGGAAAAGCAGGGCAAGCTGGATCTTGTGGACGAGGAATATGAGCAGGAACGCTTAAAATATGATTTTACCATCGATGAAAAGGCGCGCACGGTGTCTTTAACCGAGCCGGGCGTTTCCAAGGTGGAAAAAGCGCTTGGCATCGAGGATCTCTCCGATCCGGCCAATACGGAGCTGGCGCATTTTATCAACCAGGCGTTAAAAGCAAACTTCCTCTTTAAGCGCGACCGCGACTATGTAGTTACCGATGACGGGCAGGTCAAGATCGTAGATGAATTTACCGGCCGTATTCTGGAGGGCAGGCGGTACAGCGAGGGTCTGCACCAGGCCATTGAAGCCAAGGAAAACGTGAAGGTGGCGCAGGAAAACCAGACGCTTGCCACCATTACCTATCAGAATTATTTCAGAATGTACAAAAAGCTTTCGGGCATGACCGGTACCGCTAAGACCGAGGAAGAGGAATTCCAGGGCATTTACGGATTGGACGTTGTTTGCGTTCCCACCAATAAGCCCATGATCCGCAAGGATCTCAATGACCGGCTGTATAAAACCGTGCAGGATAAATTCAATGCAGTAGTGGAGGAAGTGATCTCCCGCCATGAGACGGGCCAGCCGGTGCTGGTAGGAACCGTTTCGGTGGAAATCAGCGAAAAAATCAGCGATATGCTGCGCCGCCGGGGCATTAAGCATGAGGTGCTGAATGCCAAGCATCATGCCAAGGAGGCGGAGATCGTGGCGCAGGCAGGCCGTTTGGGCGCCGTGACGATCGCCACGAACATGGCCGGCCGCGGTACGGATATTCTGCTTGGCGGCAACCCGGACTTTATGGCGCGCAGGCAGCTGAAAAGTCGAGGCTATGAAGAGGATAAAATCGACCTTGCCACCGGCCGCCAAAGCACGGAGGATGAGGAGATTCTTGCGCTGCGGGCGGAGTATAATCGATTGCTTGCGGAATATAAAAAGCTGACCGATGAAGAGCATATAAAGGTAGTGGAAGCAGGCGGCCTTTGTATTTTAGGTACCGAGCGCCATGAAAGCCGGCGTATCGATAACCAGCTGCGCGGCCGTTCCGGCCGCCAGGGCGCCCCCGGCGTAAGCTGCTTCTTCATTTCTTTTGAGGATGACTTGATGCGCCTGTTCGGCGGAGATAAAATGCAGATGATTGCTTCCCGTGCTATGGGCAGCGAAACGATGGTGGAGGCGGGGATGCTTTCCCGGGCGATTGAAAATGCGCAAAAGCGCGTGGAAGGACGCAACTTCTCGATACGAAAGAACGTTCTGCAGTACGATGACGTAATGAATCAGCAGCGCGAACTGATCTATTCCCAGCGCCGCCGGGTGCTGGAGGGGGAAGACGTTTCCGAGTCCATCCTGGATATGACCGATAAGGTCATTGAGCGTACGGTACATCAGTTTACGGCCGACGCGGATAAAAACGAGTGGAATATCGGCGGCCTTTTGGAGGAACTCAAGCGCATCTGCATTGCCCGGGAAACGGAAAAAGCCGAATTGGAAGGGCTTGGCCGCGAAGCAATGATTGATAAATTGCAGGAGCTTTCCCGCGTGCGCTATGAGAAACTGGCTTAAGAGCTTGCGGAAGCGGGTTTGAGCATTAA
>URTC01000117.1 GCA_900550765.1 uncultured Clostridia bacterium
GAACGCCGTATTTGAAATTCTCCATAAGGTTTTTCTTTTTGGAGATGCTGTCGGCAAAGTAAACGATGATAGCCAGCTTCGCGATTTCAGAGGGCTGAAAGGTCAGCACGCCCGCCTTGCCCAGCCAGCGGGTGGCGCCGTTTTGGGTGATACCCACCCCGGGCACCAGCACCAGGGCCAGCAGGAAACCTGCCACATACATGAGGATTTTCGTCATGCCCCGGAGCCGGTGATAGTCTATCCGCGCCATTGCGAGCATAGCCGCCAGACCCAGCAGGGCAAACAGCCCCTGCCGCTTTAAGTAATAGGCCGGGTCGCCGCTTTCGTAGTTGGCCGAGGGAAAGCTGGCAGAAAACAGCATCACCAGCCCCATAATGGTCAGCAGCAGGGTCAGGGCAAAGCTGTCGGCCGAGATGGTCAGGATGGCGTTGGCCAGCTTCAGGCCAAGACCGGTCAGGGTCACCACGCCGATGACGAAGCCGGTGCAGGCGCAGGCGGCAGCCACACCCAGGGCCAGACGACCACCGTTTTCCATGGCCTGCAGGACGCCCTTGAGGGACAGGAAGTTGGTCTGGGCCAGAGCGCTCATCACATTTTCATTGCTGTAACGGGCACACCAACGCGTATATCGATCATAAAACGGATCCTCCAGCCGGGTATTGAACCACCACTGGTTTGCATATACACCCGCATAATGCTCCGATTTTTCTATCTTATCACAAAAAATTTCCGTAAGCTGTCTGATTTCCGCATTGCTCATCATAACTACGGTTCTGGCATCCTCTAAATCATAATAAACCGGATAACGCAGGGTATAATCCTGAATCAGTCGAAGGGTATGCTCCGCCTCTCCATTGGCCATATCGGGTCTTTTGGCATAAGAATATAAATATACGCCAAAGGGAATGCCCAGCCGAGTGCATGCATCCGCATTTCTTTTAAATTGTTTATCATCCTGTTCCGGCAAATCCTGTCCATAGCCGCAGCGTAAGATTGCACCGCTGATATTTGGTTTAACGGTTTCCCAATCAATTTGACCCTGATGATGGCTTACGTCGATTACTGTCATCATATTAAAATTCCTCCTTCCTCTATATAGTATTAAAAAAGAGAATTTTTGTTTCAATACCGGCTGCTTCTTTGTTATACCGCGGTCGCCCTGCCAAACGCTCTTTGAAAGCCATGCTCTTTCATAAAAAAAGCACCGCTGCAAAAAATATTGCAGCGGTGCTGATCCTCAATATTGCTTTCATAAAAAATAAGAACAATGGTTCTATTCTATAGTAAAATGAACATATGTTCATTTTTGAATATCCGTTCTCCGCATTGGTTTATATGCTTCAACGCCTATCAAATCCTATACTGCGCATATCCCGAATAAATAAACAAAGCACATACGGCTATCACTGCACCAGCAAAAAAGCTCCAGGCAAGAGACATCACGTACGGCGAAAGCGGTTCATGTTCCCGCCGTTTTTTATAGGTATAAATATACGTAGCGATTCCTGATATCACAGCAGTAATCAATGCATAAACAGCAAAGGAAACAATCTCTGTACTGGTATCGCCCGAAATAGCAAAGCCCAAAATAATATATACAGGACTGGCACAAGAAATCATACCTAAATTCAATCCGGTAAAAACAGCGCCTATGATCAAAAGAATCTTTTTAAACATTTTCTTATCTCCTACAGCGTATCAATGTCAGAACGCACTTCTGCGGAAGTTTCCTCCCCCGCACTCTCTTCCGTTTCAGGTTCTTCATGCGGTGCAGTAGCTACCGCCACTACTTTCACATCAGCATCCACCTTCATGACCCGTACCCCCTGCGTAGAACGACCCATAGTACGGATCTCTGCAATGCTGGTACGGATGATCGTCCCATCAGAGGTAATCAGCATAATGTCCTCATCTCCTTCAACCGCTGCCATATCCACCAAAATACCGGCGTGTTCATTCAGTGCATGCGTAATGATTCCTTTACAGTTTCGTCCGGTCACACGATATTCGCCGGCATCGGTGCGCTTGCCGTAACCATTTTCCGTAATAGTAAGAATCTCGCAATCCTCCTTAAGAATTGCCATATTAACCACATAATCATTTTCCGCCAAATTGATGGCGGTAACGCCCATTGTACTGCGTCCCATATTACGAACAAGTTTCTCTTCAAAGCGAATGGACTTCCCTTGGGCAGTAGCCAGCATGATATCATTGCTGCCGGAGGTAAGCGCTACATTAATCAATTCATCCCCTTCACGCAGAATGATCGCGATCAATCCGTTTTTCCGGATATTATATTCCCTTAGAGCCGTCTTCTTGATAAAGCCCTGACGCGTTGCCATTACCAAATTCATACCTTCACGCTGTTCAGGATCCTCCGGCAGAGCAATCACCGTACTCACCTTTTCGCCGCCATCTAAATTCAAAAGATTCACAATCGCACTGCCCTTGGCGGTACGTCCTGCCTCGGGAATTTGATGGCACCGCAGCTGGAATACCTTACCCCGGTTGGTAAAAAACAGAAGATCCGTATGGGTACTGGTAACCATGACCTTTTCTACAAAGTCTTCATCCCGGGTGGTAACAGCGGTAATTCCCCTGCCCCCCCGACGCTGTGCCCGGTAAGTATCGGAAGGAACGCGCTTGATATAACCAAAATGCGTCATCGTAACTACCATGTCTTCTTCCTGGATCAGCGCTTCAAAATCGATTTCGTCCGAAAGCGCCGTGATTTCCGTACGACGTTCATCATTGTATTTATCCTTAATAACCAGCAGTTCTTCTTTAATAATATCCAGCACCAGCTGCGGATCAGCCAAAATCGCTTGAAAACGCTGAATATTAGCCTGTAATTCTTCAAACTCCTGCACAAGCTTTTCTTTTTCTAAGCCTGTCAATCGCTGCAGACGCATATCCAAAATACTCTTTGCCTGCTCAAGCGAGAAATCCAGTTCCTCCATCAGCCTTGTTCTGGCAATCTCTGTTGTCTGGCTGGAACGAATCAGTGCAATGACTTCATCAATAATATCCAGCGCCCGCAAAAATCCTTCTACCAAATGAGCTCTGGCAAGCGCCTTATCCAAGTCAAATTGCGTTCTTCTGCGTACAACCTCTTTTTGATGCTCCAAATAATAGTAGAGCATTTCTTTTAAATTGAGTACCCGCGGTTCCCCGTCCACAAGCGCCAGCATAATTGCGCCAAAGCTTTCCTGCAGCTGTGTATGCTTATACAAATAATTCAGCACTACCTGGGGATTCACATCCTTTTTCAGCTCAATAACGATGCGCATACCGTCCTTATTGGATTCATCTCTCAGGGCGCTGCGTCCTTCAAAGCATTTATCCTTATACAGTTCCGCAATTTTTTCTACTAATTTCGCCTTATTTACCTGGTAAGGAATCTCCGTAACAACAATACGCTGCCTGTCTCCTGACATCTGCTCGATCTCGCTCTTGGCGCGGATCACGATCTTCCCCCTGCCGGTAGTATAAGTATCCCGAATTCCCGATATGCCCATAATCTGTGCTGCAGTAGGAAAATCCGGTCCCTTGATATATTCCATCAGGCCATCCACGGTGATATCGGGATTCTCAATAAGCGCTACAGCGCCGTCAATCACCTCGCCCAGGTTATGGGGCGGAATATTGGTGGCCATACCCACGGCGATGCCGTCAGAGCCGTTTACCAAAAGATTGGGAAAACGGGAAGGCAATACACGCGGCTGCAGCTCAGTTTCATCAAAGTTAGGATAAAAATCCACGGTTTCCTTATCGATATCGGCCAAAAGCTCACCGGCTATTCTGGAGAGCTTGGCCTCCGTATAACGGGAAGCTGCGGCCGGGTCACCGTCTACCGTACCGAAATTTCCCTGCCCAAAGGCTAAGGTGTAACGAATAGAAAACGGCTGTGCTAAACGTACAAGAGCATCATAAATAGAGGAATCACCATGGGGATGGTATTTACCCATAACGTCGCCCACAATACGGGCGCTCTTGCGCGTAGGCTTATCATAAGTATAGCCGCTTTCGTGCATCGAATAAAGAATCCGGCGATGTACAGGCTTTAGGCCATCCCGCACATCCGGAAGCGCACGGCTGATATTTACCGCCATGGCATAGGAAATAAAGGATTTTTTTACTTCTTCTTCGATGTTAATATCAATAATCTTGTTTTTCAGGTTGTTATTCTCCATATTTTCACACCGCCTTAAATATCAAGGTCTTCAACCAAGCGCGCATTTTTCTCTATAAATTCTTTTCTTGGTTCTACTTCATCGCCCATCAAAACCGTAAAGATCTGATCCGCGGCAATAGCATCCTCCATCGTAACGCGAAGGAGCGTTCTGGTTTCAGGATCCATCGTCGTTTCAAAAAGCTGCTGGCTGCTCATTTCACCAAGGCCTTTATAACGGGCTACTTCATAGTTCTGGCGGTTAATGGAATCCAAATAATTATTCAGCTCCAAATCAGAATAAAAATATAAAATCTGTTTCGTCCGCGTCATTGTCACTTTATACAGCGGCGGCTGCGCGATATAAACATATCCTCCGGTAATCAGCTGCGGCATATGCCGAAAGAAAAAGGTAAGCAGCAATGTACGGATGTGGGAGCCGTCCACATCGGCATCGGTCATACAGATGATCTTATGGTACCGCAGCTTTTCTTCGTTAAACTCCACATCGATTCCCGCGCCGAAGGCAGTGATCATCGAGCGAATTTCATTATTTTGAAGCATTTTATCCAGCCGCGTCTTCTCTACGTTCAGGATTTTTCCTCTTAGCGGCAGAATTGCCTGGGTTTTCCGGTCACGGCCTTCTTTTGCACTGCCGCCGGCGGAATCGCCCTCTACAATAAATATCTCACACTTTTTCGGATCGCTCTCAGAGCAATCTGCCAGTTTCCCCGGCAGGGAGTAATTATCCAGTACATTTTTACGCCGCGTGAGTTCACGGGCTTTTCTGGCTGCCTCCCGGGCGCGGCTGGCCGTCAGGCATTTATCAATAACCGTTTTGGCTATCGCAGGATTTTCCTCTAGAAAATCTGCCAATTTCTCTCCGACAATAGCTTCCGTAATCGGGCGAATCTCGCTGTTCCCCAGCTTTGTCTTAGTCTGCAACTCAAACTGCGGTTCTTCCAATTTCACACTGATAACCGCCGTCAATCCTTCCCGCACATCCTCACCGGAAAGGTTCTGGTCATTTTCCTTCAAAAGCTTATATTTACGGGCATAATCGTTGATCGTTTTGGTCAGGGCATTCCGAAACCCCGTCAGATGCGTGCCGCCCTCATGCGTTTGAATATTATTGGCAAAGGTAAAAACGGTTTCATTGTAATTATCATTATACTGCATGGACACCTCTACCGTAGAAGTGCCTTTTTTTCCTTCAAAATACAGGGGCTGTTCAAACAGCACCACTTTGTTTTTATTTAAAAACTGTACAAACTCTATAATGCCGCCTTCATAATGAAAACTTTCCATCCGCTGGGCTCCCTCTCGCTGATCCTCAATGGTAATGCGGATCCCCTTATTCAAAAAGGCAAGTTCACGCAAACGAGTTTTTAAATTGTCATAAGAAAACACTGTGGTTTCAAACACTTCCGCATCCGGCCAAAATCGCACAAACGTTCCTGTATGTTCACAGGCGCCCGTTACCGTCAACTCCCCGGCCGCATCGCCGCGGTGATACTCCTGCGCGTATATCTTACCGTTGCGGTATACCTCAATATAAAGCTTAGAGGCCAATGCGTTTACTACCGAAAGCCCTACGCCGTGAAGACCGCCGGATACCTTGTATCCTCCTCCGCCGAATTTACCGCCGGCGTGAAGCACTGTATGGATTACTTCTACCGCAGGAATCCCCAGTTTCGGGTGATTGTCT
>URTC01000118.1 GCA_900550765.1 uncultured Clostridia bacterium
CCGCAGGAAACGGTTAAGTTGTTCCAGATTCTGCGCAACATGAAACGTGATGGAAAATCCATTATCATTATCACGCATAAATTGCATGAGGTATTGGAGATTTCCGATCGGGTAGCGGTGCTGCGCAGGGGGGAGTTCGTCGGTATGGTGGAGACCAGTCAGGCAACCGAGGGTTCCCTGACGGAAATGATGGTAGGCAAAGCAATCAGCCTGAATATAGAGCGTACCCAACCCCATGACAATGTAACCCGACTTACAATGGCAAATGTGAGCAAGGTGAACAAAGAGGGCGTAAGCGTACTGAAAAATGTGAATTTTACCGCTAAGGCAGGAGAAATTTTAGGTATTGCCGGTGTTGCCGGAAGCGGGCAAAAGGAACTGCTGGAGGCGATTGCCGGTCTGCAGCATATTCAAAGCGGCAGTATTCTTTATCATAATCCGCAAACCGGACAGGAGGAAAATTTACGGGATAAAACACCGCTGCAGATCAGGAATTTAGGCGTGCGGCTCTCCTTTGTTCCGGAGGATCGTTTAGGTATGGGGCTTGTAGGCAATATGGGAATTACCGATAACGTAATGCTGCGCAGCTATAAAAAGGGAAAGGGAGTTTTTTTGCACCGGAAGCAGCCCAAGGATCTGGCAAGCCGTATTATTCGTGAACTGGAGGTCGTTACCCCCGACAGTGAAACACCGGTGCGCCGGCTTTCGGGCGGAAATGTACAAAAAGTGCTGGTTGGACGCGAGATTGCCGCGGCGCCTACCGTGTTGATGGCTGCCTATCCCGTGCGCGGACTGGACATCAATTCATCGTATACGATTTATAATCTGCTGAACAAGCAAAAAGAAAATGGCACGGCTGTTATCTTTGTAGGTGAGGATCTGGATGTTCTGGTGGAGCTGTGCGACCGTATTTTAGTGATGTGCCACGGGCAGATCAGCGGTGTGGTGGATGGACGCAGCACCACCAAAGAAACGATTGGCTTGATGATGACTACGGTAAAAGAGAAGAAAGAAAAGGAGGAAGCCTGATATGCAGCATAAAAATAGCCATGAGCCGCTGATACGGCTTTCCAAGCGAACGGACATTTCTCTTTTTAAGGCAATTTTGGTGCGGGCGGTAGCCATTGTGGCGGCATTGATCCTCTGTGCGGTTATCGTTATGCTGATTACCGGGGGAAAAACAGGATTTTTTCAGGTGTATACCGAAATGTTCCGCGGTACGTTTGGCTCTACCCGAAGAATCACCATGCTGCTGCGTGATATTTCGGCACTGCTTTGTATCGGTCTGGCGCTGGCGCCGGCTTTTCGGATGCGGTTCTGGAACATCGGCGCCGAAGGGCAGACGATCATCGGTGCACTGGCATCTGTGGCCGTTATTAAGCTGATGCCTTCTCTTCCGCTGCCGGCTATGCTGGCGGGCATGTTTTTGACAAGCGTGATTGCCGGTGCGCTTTGGGGAATCATTCCAGCATTTTTCAAAGCGAAATTCAATACCAATGAAACACTTTTTACCTTAATGATGAACTATGTTGCCATGCAGCTGGTGAGCAGCTGCGTGATTCTTTGGGAGCGCCAGCCCGGCTCCAATGACGTGGGAATCCTTCAGGGAGGCAACTTTCCCAAAGTATTTGGGGTAGATTACGGTATTAACTTGATTGTAGTAGCGATTCTTACGGTAATTGCTTATATTTACTTAAAATATTCCAAGCAGGGCTATGAGATTGCCGTTGTGGGCGAAAGCGTCAGCACGGCCAAATATATCGGCATCAATGTGAAAACAGTAATTATCCGTACCATGGCTATCTCCGGTGCAGTATGCGGCCTGGCCGGCTTTTTGCTGATTGCCGGAACCCATCATACGATCAATACCGGTATTGTGGACGGCGATGGTTTTACCGCTATCATCGTTGCCTGGCTGGCGAAGCTGAATCCTGTGTTTATGCTGATGACTTCGTTTTTGATTGTGTTCTTAAACCGCGGAACGGCGCAGATCGCCTCCAGCTGCGGGCTGAACAGTTATGCCTCGGATATTATTATCGGTGTAATGCTCTTCTTTATCATCGGTTGTGAATTCTTTATCAATTATAAGGTCTCCTTCCGGGGCAGCCATAAAAAGGAGGTAGAATAGGATGGAAACAATCGCCTATTTCCTGCAGCGGGCCATCGCCCAGGCGCTGCCGCTGCTTTTTGGTGCTACAGGTGAGATTATTACTGAAAAATCCGGCAATTTGAACCTGGGCATTCCCGGTATTATGATTTCCGGCGGCGTCGCCGGTATGATCAGCGCCGTTATTTATGAAAAATCGGTGGAAAACCCCATCGGCTGGGGCAGTGTACTGAGCTCTTTTTGCTGCGCGATTCTCTTTGCTGTTTTGGTTTCGCTCATTTATTGTTTTCTTACGGTTACCCTGCGCGCCAACCAAACTGTCACCGGGTTGGCCATCACGATTTTCGGCACCGGATTCGGCAACTTCTTCGGCGGCGCTATCGGCAAGCTGTTGGGCGTTCAGGATATTTCGATTTTAACTACGGTGGAGGCTTATAAAACCACGCTGCCTTTTGCTAAGGATGCCGGTATTTTCGGAACGATTTTTTTGAACCACGGCTTTCTGTTCCCGCTGGCGGTGTTTATCGCGCTGGCGGCGGCATATATTATCAAGCATACCCGTACGGGACTGAATCTGCGTGCTGTGGGCGAAAATCCTGCTACGGCGGATGCAGCAGGCATTAATGTAACAAAATATAAATATCTTGCTACCTGTATCGGCGGCGCGATTGCCGGCTTAGGCGGCTTGTACTACGTGATGGATTATTCCCGCGGTACCTGGGATACGCAAAGCTTCGGCGAGCGCGGCTGGCTGTCCATCGCTTTGGTTATCTTTGTGCTGTGGCGGCCCAACTGGGCGCTTTTAGGCTCGTTTGTGTTCGGCGGATTGTATATCGCCGACGTTTACGTGCCGGGGCTTTCCGGCGCATCCAAGGAATTGTTTAAAATGCTGCCTTATGTGGTAACGATTATTGTGCTCATCTGTACCAGCTTTACGAAAAAGAAAGAGAATCAGCCGCCCGAAAGTTTAGGTGTGCCTTACTTCCGAGAGGATCGATAAAAGGGCGGCGCATCTGTTTAGGTGCTGCCGCCGGAATAAGAAAAAACTCCCGTTTGTGCTTTGTATTCCGGACGGGAGTTTTTTATTGTGTTTCGGGTGCGGATGATATAATCTAGGTATTTTTCAGTACACTTTTGTGTCTTTTTGTATTCGCATTCTACGGCTTTCATCGGTTATTTTTCTCGTTCCAAATTATTAGAGCCAAAATAGAGCCAAGAAAAGTTATCCTCAAAAATAAACTAAACTTCTAAGAAAAGTAAATTTGTTTTTCTATTTAACCCCTCGATAAATGAGAAATTCTTTATTGATGTTCCACAAATCCGACGAGCGAGAAAATCAATCCTACAATCCTAATTCCTATAGCAAGCAGCTCCAATCCTGATGAGCAAAAAGTAGTATTGCAACACCTAATCCTATTTTTTCATTGTATCTCCCTTTCAATTCGACAACATAGAATTTTTCCTATTCTTTTAGCTTTTTAGTATCTTCAAGATAGAATTCAAGATACCCACATTCAGGACACACAGCAACATGAACCTTACCAAGATTATCTTTGAAAATTCCCTGCTTTGTTATCTTTAAACCGTACGCACCACCCTCAACCTTTACATCATAATTTTCAATCATATTACAATTACATCGAATACATTTCCTCATATATACCTCCAAATTAGGATTTTATTTAGACTTATTTTTTATTGGATCTCCATTTTCATCAATTTCTCCTTCAAGCCATGCCATAATACCAAACTTGCAAAAAGGGCATATAATCGCTTCTTTGTAAACCTCTTGCTTGCAACGTGGGCAAATAACATATTCTTCATTCTTTACATTATTCTTTACATTTTCCATCTGGTTATCACTCCTTTACAACATCCAATTTTCTGCTCTACAACTTAGGATTTGTCGCTCTGTTCAACTTCACAATAAATGGAAGTTGGCAATTTAAGTTTCGTCCAAATATATTTCTATAAAAAAGTTGCTTTTTTGTTTTGCACAAGAGAACGGGATCATGAAGTCAGTTTGTCTACCAGATCTTTAAAAAGCGCATCTCTGTTGACAAAATATACGTAGCGCATCAAAGTATCGCTCTCATCTGTGCTGTATAAATAGTCATAGGTCGGCAGGGCGACGGGAATTAGACGGGAGAAGAGAAACCGGTTTTCATCGTTCAGCAGCCAGGCGATAGCGGTCACATCCCAGATGACCCTCGTCCATGGTTTGTCCGCTGCATAGCGTTCCGCAGCTTTTATGGTGTTTTCCGCTAAATAGTCGGCAAGGGGATTTTTGTTTGAAAGCCAAAGACGAAGCTCCGGACCCGAAACGGAAAATGCGTTGACAACTCCTGCGCAGGGCAGCTGTACGAATGGTACACCGCTTTGCATCACGACTCTTGCCGCGGCAATATCCTGCTTCATATTAAATTCATCGGTAATAGGCATATGGCGCGCATGGCCGCCAAGCCAGACTACGACAATATTTTCACAGATTTCAGGCTTCAGCAAAATAGCCGAAGCAATGTTGGTAATCGCGCCGATGGCCACAACATATAAAGGCGCTTGGGGATTGTACCGCATGGCGCGCTCCGCTAAATCCTGTGCTGCGGGCGAAAGGACGGAAGTCTGCTCATTGGGAAGGTATTCTTCCGAGCCCTTAAAAACAGGAACTTCTTTTTCCGCCAAGCGCAGTATTTTTTTTATTTCCACATAACTTTTTTCCATTCCATCCTTAGGATCTTTTGCATTGGTATTAGAAAACGGCGCCGCATAAATCGCCTGTGGGTGCAGCTTTTCTTCTGCGCGCAGCAGATAGGCCAGGGCAAATTGATCGTCGATTTCATTATACGCATCCGTATCCAGTACGACGTCTATCGGCCCGCGGGGAACTTCTAAATTCTGCAGACGTTCTTCTGTTGTCATTTTCTTTCTCCTTTAACATTGATATTTTTTTCGGTATTCCCGCATAGAAATACCGTAAGAATCAGAAAACAGTTTTCTGAAAAAGCTTTCGTTTTGATATCCTACACGCCGGATGATCTCTCCTGCCGGCAGATCGGATTGGGTCAAAAGTCTTGCCGCTTCCCGGCAGCGCCGCTGCTGTAAAAGCTGGGAAAATGGCATTCCCATATTTTTTTCAGCCAGCTGTGCGTATAACCGGGGGTATACCCCAGTTCTCTTGCCAGACCCTCTATATTTGCCTGTGTAATATGCGCGTCAAAATAGCGCAGAACCACTTCCTTTTGCCGCAGCACACCGTTTTCCTCTGTGCGCAGCGGAAGCGTTGGCAGGGCGGCAAGTACCTCGTGCCGGAGGGGGATTGATGAGGCCGCGCCTTTTCTTGTAACGGCCAGAGCAGATGCCGCTGCAGCCAGGCGAAGCGCCTGAGCTGCTTCTTCCCCCTGCGCCATAGATGCTGTCCAATAGCCGGTAAACGTATCGCCTGCAGCGGTCGTATCCACTGCTTTTACGTAAAA
Source organism: uncultured Clostridia bacterium (assembly GCA_900550765.1). Lineage (GTDB taxonomy): Bacteria > Bacillota > Clostridia > Christensenellales > QALW01 > UMGS1322. Next base: position 5,581 of record URTC01000118.1, read on the forward strand.
AGCCGGCTGAAAGAGTGTTTTTTGATTTTGATAAAACAGACATCCTCTTTCACCGAGTGTTAAAACTACTGTTAGTTCTGGGTAATTTTGACCAAAATATTGCAGACAGTCCTCCGGTTGTGTTTTTCCGGAAAATTCCGCAGCTTCTACCTCGTTTAAAATTAAGATGGATATACAGTGTAGATCTATGTTTTTCAGCTCCTGGGAAAAAGGCGAGGGGTTCCATAGAATCTTCAG
>URTC01000119.1 GCA_900550765.1 uncultured Clostridia bacterium
GGATATCGGTACTTCCCTGGTATATGTGTTTATCTTTTTAATGATGATGTTTGCCGGCGGCATGCGCTGGAAGCATATCGGAATTTTGGCAGGTATTGGAATTGTTTGCATGGTTGCATTGTGGTTTTTAATGGGAGAACAGCAGCAGAGCCGGATCCTTAATTTTATTTCCGGCAACGAGGTAGAACAGCTGCAGTATTCAAAAATCGCTATTGGCTCCGGCGGATTTTTCGGCAAGGGCGTTTTAGGGGATAATGCAATTACACAAATGGACTATATCCCCGCGGTAGAAACGGATTTTATTTTTTCTGCTATTGGAGAATCGCTTGGTTTTTTGGGGGGAATCGTACTGATTGTACTGTATGCAGTGATGGAGGTACGGATGTGGATGCTGATGCGCAAGGCGTCTGATCGCTATGGTGCAATGATCATTATGGGTGTAATGGCTATGTATATGTTTCATATTTTTGAAAATATCGGTATGGTTATCGGTATTATGCCCATTACGGGAATCCCGCTGCCGTTTGTCAGTTATGGCGGTTCCAGCTTTTTGGCGAATATGATCGGTATCGGTTTGGTAGAAAGTGTTTGCATGAACCGGCCTATTGAGCCTTTTACAGGAAAATAATATTCATGGATTCTTCCCCTGTGCATATATTTTGCATGGGGGTATTTTTATGGATGAAAAACATATAAAGCGTACAGCGGCTATCGCTGTTATTTTGCTGATTCTTTTTGCGGCTCTGTATATTGCTTTCGGTAAAGGGGTAGCGGCCCAGCGTCTGCGGCAGGGCATCAGCATGAGCTTGGAAGAGGATTTTAAAATTAAAGAAAGTTTAGGGCAGGTATTTTTGGTACAGGGGGAGGAAGGATCCCAGGAGGTTAACAGCGGAAATGTTTCTGTTACCGGGTTGATCCGTCCGGCGGATGGCTATATACATGAGGTAAGCGCGGCCAATGAAGCGTATCTTGAAGTAGAATGCGGCCGCTTTAACGGGGTTTATGCCGTAGCAGACGGAAAAGTAGAAAGTTGCGAAAACGGACGAATTACCCTGCGCCACAGTGACGGAAAACTGAGTGTTTACAGCGGCTGCGGCTCGCTTACCGGGCAGGGAAAGCAGGTAAAACAAGGAGATGTGATTGGGTACGTCGACGGGCTGCTTACATACCGGCTGTATGAAAACTGCGTGGCACTCAATCCCATGGACTATATCAGAGAATGAAACTTTTTACCGTATGCGGTATCGATATAAAAATTAACTTTTTGATGCTGGCCTGTATCGTGCTTTGGGTTCTGGCAGGGAATATTGCGATGCCGCTTACATTGGCATTTATTGTATTGCTGCATGAAGCCGCCCATTGTTTTGTAGCTTTTTTGCTGCGCTTGCATACCGAAAGTATTGAACTGTATCCTTTTGGCGGAGCCGCGCAGATCGAGGGCATAGGGGATAACCATATTTATGAAGGACTCATTGCTGCGGCAGGACCGCTGAGCAGCCTTTTTACCGGATTTTTATGGGATACTGGTGTGCAGTACGGTGTTTTGCCTTTGTGGAATGATTTTGTAAAGTATTCCTATACGGTAGCCATGTTTAATTTGCTGCCAGTATATCCTCTTGACGGCGGCAGGATTCTTATGGGGCTGTTCTGCAGTGCCTGGGGCATTCAAAAGGGACGAAAACGGTGCATGGGAGTAAGCCTTGGTCTTGCGCTTTTTTTGCTTGGGGTAAGTATTTTTGGCGTCGTAACTGGCGGTGAGAGCGGCTCCTTTTTGGTAATGAGTTTCTTTTTAGCTGCGGCAGCGGTAAAGGCTGTAAAAAAGCCTTATGAAGGATATCGGCGGCAGAGGCTATGGTGTAAGGCAGAGAATATCCGGGTGATCAAAGCGCATGAAACGGACAGCTTGCTGGAGGTTTCTTCCCGATTCTTCGGCAGCAGCTATTTTTTTGTAGTGGTTGTGGATCAGGCTGAAAACGTTCTGCATATTTTAACGGAAAAAGATATTTTTGAATTTTTACTGCGCGACAGTACGCTTTTATTGAAAGATGTTTCTTCTGAAGCATCTGGTAAGATTTTGCAAAGGTAGTATGGATGTACAAGGGATTCCGCGGAAACGGTTTACAGTAAAATTTTATTTTAACAAGAACGGTGCTGCTTAAGATTTAGGCAGTACCGTTTTCTTTTTCAGCATGAAGCAGCTGTTTTCAGCCTTTAGAGAAACATTTTTATCCTAAAAAAAGAAAGAGTGTGATGAAATACAACATTTAGTTTTCACAAACCAAGGGGATCTGTTCGTTTTGATTTCGTTTTCCTTTTTTTTTGCCGTCACGAAAGCATAAAAATTATCAGATATAATAAAAGTGAAAATTACATAAAGGAATGGTATAAATGGCAGAAGTATTTCAGCGATACGAAGAAAAATATTTAATATCCGCACCTCAGTATGCTGTGCTTTTTGAGGCACTGGCACCGTATATGACAGTAGATGCGTACGGCAAAACAGCGATTGGCAGTTTGTATTTTGATACACCGGATTTTTATTTAATCCGCACCTCGTTAGAAAAGCCCGTTTACAAGGAAAAGCTGCGGCTGCGCAGTTATGGACGCCCGGGGCCGGATTCTCCCGCGTTTGTTGAACTGAAAAAAAAGTACGAGGGTATTGTTTATAAACGAAGAATATCGCTGCCCTATCAACAGGCACTGCGACAGCTGCAGCAAGGATATCTGGCAGAAGAAGGACAGATTGCCGAAGAAATCAATTGGTGCCTTTCTTATTATGAAACCCTGGCGCCTGCAGCCGCGCTGTTTTATGAACGTTTAGCGCTCTATTGTGTATATGACCAGGCCATCCGCATCACCTTTGATGAAAATATCCGATACCGCTTTTCTGCGCTTGATCTTGCTCTGGGTGACAACGGAACCCCTTTGCTGGCGCCGGGCATGCGTCTGATGGAGCTCAAGTTCCCCGGCAGTATGCCGTTATGGCTCTCTCGTGTGCTGAACGAAGCGGAAGTGTTTCCTACTTCGTTTTCTAAATACGGAACCGCCTATCTGGAGAGATGCGGCAAGAAAGGAGAGAGCAAAAGTGCCTGATATCTTTTACAATGCGCTCGGAAACGGTCTTACCCTGAGCGGATACCTGCTCTGCACAGCGGTTTCCTTGGCTATCGGCGCCATTATTGCCTTTGTATATACCCGCCGGGGCAGCTATACCCAAAGTTTTGTGCTTACACTTATCCTGTTGCCGGCCATTGTGCAAACGGTCATTCTGTTGGTAAACGGCAACGTCGGCACAGGCGTAGCCGTGGCCGGCGCGTTCAGCCTGGTGCGCTTTCGTTCCGTTCCCGGCAATGCCCGGGAGATCGCGGTAATCTTTCTGGCCATGACGGCCGGGTTGGCCACGGGTACCGGTTATGTGTTGGCCGCCGGACTTTTTACTGTTATTCTTTGCATCGTGCTTCTGGTGCTGACGCTGCTGAATATAGGCGGACGCGTCAGCGGGGAAAGAGAACTGAAGATCACGATTCCCGAAAGCCTGGATTACACAGAGATCTTTGACGATCTCTTTGCCCAATATACGGCTTCTTGCGAGATGGTACACGTAAAAACCTCCAATATGGGCAGCCTGTATAAGCTGCATTATCGGATTCGTCTCAAGGAAGAACAAAAAGAAAAAGAATTCATCGATAAGCTGCGCTGCCGGAACGGAAACTTGGAGATTAGCTGCGGAAGAGCGCTTGAGGAAGAGAGGCTTTAAAGATGAAACACTGCATTGCTATTTTGTTGGCGGCATCTCTGCTGTTTCTGCTGCCGAGCTGCCGAGGAACGGGAGAGGGAGGAGGTTCCTTTAATACGGCCGCGCCTGGGAATACCGAAAATACCGGAGATAGCACCGCGGCAACGGTAGATGAAAGTCAGTTTACTTTTTCCGCCAAGGATGAATATACAGATCCTGACGGCGCCACAGAAATCAACCTCAACGGCGCCGTCTCCTCCGGTAGCGGCTGGCAGCTTTCTTCCGGCAGCTTATATATCAGCGCAGCCGGTACCTACCTTCTCTCCGGTACGCTGGCGCAAGGACAGATTGTTATCGATGCAAACAGCTCTGCCGATGTACGCCTGGTACTCAATAATGTTTCGGTCACCTCCCCTTCTTCCGCGGCGCTGTATGTAAAACAGGCGGATAAGGTGATTCTCAGTCTGCCCGAAGGCAGTGAAAATTCCTTTGCCGATACGGCCTCCTTTACCGCGGAGGATGAAACCGTAGCGGCGGCCGTCTTCAGTAAAGATGACCTGACGATCAACGGTTCCGGCAGCCTGACGGTATATGGGAATGTAAATAACGGTATCCAAAGCAAGGATACACTGAAAATAACCGGGGGAAAGCTTACGGTTTCCGCCGCTGACGACGGGCTTGTCGGCAAAGACGGCATCTTGTTCAAGGAAGGTTTTCTTACGGTTTCCTCTGGAGACGACGGGATCAAAGCCACCGGTACAGAAGAAAATACAGGATATTTTTACATGGAAAGCGGAAGCGCCGTACTCACCTGCGGCGGCGACGGAATTCAGGCTCAAACCGGTATTTTTATAAAAGACGGTCAACTGAATATTACCTGCGGCGGCAGCAGCCAAAGTATTAACAGCTCTTCTTCCCTTTCGGGCAGCGGAGACGGTACTTCTTCAAAAGGCATCAAAGCCGACGGCTCTTTGGTTATTTCCGGCGGCAGCTTTATTCTGAATACCGCTGACGACGCCGTTCACAGTAACGCTGCGATACAGATTTCCGGCGGAGAATTTAGGATATCTTCCGGTGATGACGGAATGCATGCCGACACTTCTCTTACTGTTTCCGGAGGAAACATTCAGATTAACCGAAGCTATGAGGGGCTGGAGGCCCTCAACATTTTAATCAGCGGCGGCAGTATCACCGTTACCGCTTCCGATGACGGAATCAACGCGGCCGGCGGAAACGACGGGTCCTCTGTAAACGGCCGGCCGGGACAGAATAATTTCGGCTTTGGCGGAAATTCCTCCGGCGGCAGCATTGAAATTACCGGCGGAGATATCACGGTGGACGCCTCAGGAGACGGTCTTGATTCCAACGGAACGCTTACCGTCAGCGGCGGTACTTTGATCATTAACGGCCCAACCAGTGACGGTAACAGTGCCTTTGACAGCGACGGCACCCTTTTGATCAACGGCGGCACCGTACTGGCTTTAGGCAGCTCCGGAATGTAAGAGCAGCCGGAATCTTCTTCTGAACAATCCTTTGTTGTGGCGGCAGGAAGCGGTTTTTCAGCCGGCAGTGTTATCACGATACAGGATGCCCAAGGCAACGAATTGTTCCGTTATACAGCTGCCAAGCGTTTTTCAGCGGTGATTTACAGCTCACCGGATCTGGCGGCGGATCAGGAATACAGCGTTTCTGTAAACGGTGAGCGGTTAAACGCTTATTCCGGCATAGGAGGAATAGGCTCTGGCGGGGGCATGGGCAAACCCGGAGGAGGCATGGGAGGCCGGCCTGGATTTTAAAAGAAAACGGAGACACATTTCAAATGTGTCTCCGTTTTATAGGAAAGATCGGATACGCTGCATTCGGAGAATGCTGTATCTTACGGCATTTACTGCTTATTGGAAAGATTTGCTTTTTTACAGTAAGAACGAAAAAGATTTTTTAGTTAAGCCAATTATAATTGGTGTACCAAGTAAGTTTGCTGGTATCGGCGTCATAGGAGGCTGAATAGGCGCGCTGCAAATCCTCACTGATGATAAATTCTTCAATCATCGTTGTTTTTT
>URTC01000120.1 GCA_900550765.1 uncultured Clostridia bacterium
ATGCTAAACGGAAAAGATATTGATATAAGAGGATTGATTTTAGAAAATGAAACAAGTACACTGCTGGATAATGTCCAATATATCAAAGGCGATGTCCGTCGGATAGAGAGTCTGCGGCCGCTGTTCGAAGGCTGCGAAGAGTATGAAACTTACGTCATTCATGCCGCCGGAATCGTAGATATCTCAGAAGAGGTTTCCCCCGCACTTAATGATGTAAATGTATGCGGCACCAAGAATATTTTGCAGTTATGCCAGGAATATCCGATAAAACGCCTTTTGTATGTAAGTTCGGTGCATGCAATTCCCGAAAAAGACAACAATCTCGTACTTCATGAAATCCAAAAATTTTCACAGGCAGAGGTAGAAGGCGGCTATGCCAAAACCAAGGCAGAAGCTACCCAGGCCGTACTTGACGCCGCAGCCGCCGGACTAAATGCAGTAATTGTACAGCCCTCCGGTATCTTAGGGCCTTATGACCGTTCAAGCAATCATTTAGTACAGTTGGTTAACGATTACATTCACGGCCGGCTTCCCGCCTGTGTGAAAGGCGGTTATGATTTTGTTGATGTGCGCGATGTCGCTGACGGCTGTTTGCGGGCGCTGGAAAAAGGAAAAAGCGGAGAATGTTATATTCTTTCCAACCGTCATTACGAGATCAAAGATCTTTTAAAAATGTTGAAGCATATTCATGGCGGCAGAAAGCTCCCCACACTTCCGCTATGGATGGCAAAAGCCGCGCTTCCCTTTATGCGGCTTTATGCAAAAATTACAAAATCACGGCCGCTGTATACCAAGTATTCCTTATATACGCTGCACAGCAACGATAAATTTTCCCATGACAAGGCCACCGCGGAGCTTGGCTATAGGCCCCGGGATATTTTCCAAACCTTAAAGGATACCGTTGCCTGGCTTTGTCCCACCTGTGCAAAAGCAACTTAAAAAGCTGCCGAATTTTAGATGGCCTTTTATCAACGGCTCTTCGGCCTTAAGAGCACAAGCAAAAAAGCCCTGTTTTATACCACATGCTTTCATAAAAAAGATCCTCTTAAACAAGAGGAACTTTTTCTATTTTATTCAAAGCGGATCGTTTTTGCCCAGTTGATAAACTGTTCCTTGGAATCTTCATAATTAGAAGAATCACAGGAGAATTGAAACAGCCAATAGGCATCCGTTCCCTTTTGTACTACTGCAAAATAGGTAAAATCCCGCCCGTTAGCTTGATTCTCATACTCAAAGCAAACCAATCCGTCTTTTTCTTCAACATCGGCAGTTAAGCCATTATTCTCGCAAACAAGCTGCGCATACTCCTGCAGAGAAAGTCCGTCACCGATCTCTTCAAACAAAGCGTATTCTTCTTTTAAAGCCATAACAATATGCTTAGCTGAAGAATACACCGCCGTTTGAGAAACAATATCCTGCTCTACAAAATCATCCGTCAGCGTAATACTCATACCCGCTTTTGTAAATTCCTTCTCCTGTGCCGCACCAAGTCCGCTGAAAAAAGAACAGCCGCAAAGCAGACATGCTATCAGCAAAACAGATACCGCCACAGTAGATTTAAAGTACTTCTTCATTCTTTCACCCTCGTATCTTATTAATTTGTTTCATTATACTACAACCGAAAAAAAAGTACAACTATTTCTTAAACCTATAAAAAAAATAGCATTCTTCCGGCATTTTTCTTTCTAATAGAATAACATATCCGATTTTACACCCATACAATTAACCCCAAATCTGTGCAGAAACGCATGAACAGTCTTGATCCGAAAGGTAAACAACGCAAAAATGACAAATACCATTCATACAAGGGCACTGTCGGTAAAGTAACAAATGCTCTGTTAAACAGAGATTTTTATGCTGAAAAGCCTTTTGAAAAAACAACAACCGATATTACACAATTGAATGTCTGTAATAACAAAGTATATCCTTCTCCCGTATTGGATTTATTGAACAGCGAGGTTGTATCTTATTCTATTTCAACGAGTCCTAACCTATATCAAATCAGAGAAAAGCTAAACGGGTTGTTTGAGGAACTTTCTGCTGATACAAAACTAATATTTCACGCAGACCAAGGTTGGCAGTATCAACACGCTGAGTACCAAAGGTTATTAAAAGAGCATAACATTGCACAAAGTATATTCCGCAAGGGCAACTGTATGGATAACGGCACTACGAAAAACCTTTTCATCAGACTTAAGGTTAAAATGTTCTATGGTGAAAAATTTGAAAGCGTTAACACTTTTATTGATGAACTAAAGCGCTATATAAATTAGTACAACAACGAATAAATCTCTCTAAAAAGAATGAGTCCAGTACAATTCCGAACTCATTCTCAAACAATTTAATCTTTAATTTTATCCAAACTTTGGCACTTCAGCAGTGAAAGGCTTTAAACCCGTAATACGGTAATTCTTAACAAAAAAACATTCAACAACGAGATTTTTCTCTTATACCGTTTTATTTCCTGATAAGCTCCAGCACATAATCGGTTTCCGACGGTTTTTCTTTAACACTCCATCTGCCGCCGCTGCTTTTGATCTCGTCACCGATAAGAAGATATTCACCGGTATTGGCATCAAACCAGCGCGCGGTATAAACGGCGCTGTCGTCTAAATCTACCAGCGTAATATCGGCACTATTGCTTTTATTATATACATAAACAGCAATACGCTCCTGGCCGATTTGGGAGCCGAAAGCAAAGGTTTCGGTTTTATTGTTGATTACAAAACACTTTTCCTCATCAAAGCAGGGAGTCAGGCGCCACCATTCAAATTGCTGCAAAAATTTCTTTATATAGCCCAGTTTAACAGAATTGGCATTATGAATCATATCCCCCCACACCACATTCTTTTCTTCAACCGTAATGGTTTCCTCCCGTACAGTATCTTCGGTCATATCATAGCTGCTTTTATAATACCAGATATCCCCCACGCCGTAGCCGTAGCCGCACATACCGTTCAAATAAGCAGCCCAGCCCTGCACTCGGGCGCCGAATTCAGTAGTCCACAGATTCTCATAATTTCCCTCGTACAACACCACCGGATAATTGCAGGAATAATAATTCAGCTTAGCACTGGTAAAATCCTGAGGCCACAGCCGTTTAACATATGTTTGGGCCGCTACCCAATTATAACCGGGAATATTGATAAATTCCGAATTTGCCGCTGTTACGCCTGCCTCGGTATGGCAGGAAAGGGGATGCGAGTACGGATCAAATTCATGCAGTGCACTGGTTACTACCTTCCATGGATTGTTTCCTTTGGTAAACGCACTGTGTACGCTTCCGGCAAAGAAGTCATCGTCGGCCTCCTGCGCGGTGGTCCACATTACAGGATAAGCGGAATATCTCGCCACCCAATAACGGGTCAGCTGCCTTAAATACTCCACAGAATATTTACTGTAGTTGGTGCACAGCTCCTCAGTAAAAAACAACTGTGCATTGGCGTGTACCAAACCTTTTTGTGCAATATAGGCAAAATACTCATCCACTTTTTGAAAACCGCGGATATCGTTTTTATCAAATCCGTTGGCAAGATTATAACGATTATCGATCGGCTCGCTCTGGTAAACAGTAAAGCCCTGCTCCACACGCGCATCCACGATATACTTAAAATGGGATTCTGCTCCGGTATCCGAAGCATTGCTTCCCGGGGAATCAATCTCCTCCTTCAACATCGTCCAATGGGTATCTCCCAAATAAAAAAACGGCGTGCCATCGGCATAGCTGAAAAAACGATCTCCCTCCTTTACGGTGATAAAGCCGTGCTTATAGATTTCTAATTCTCCCTTATAGGTATTGCATCCCAGTGTCCCCTCCTTCATCAGCCCGGGATCAGAGGAACCTGTTGTTTTATACTGCCATATGCCCTCCTCGGTAGGCGCAAAACGTACTTTCCAGATATTATCGCCGTCCCAGAAAGCCGGCACGGTATATACCTTCCCCGAAGGTGCGGTATATTCCACATCAAGAGTCACATCATAAAACGGATTCTCATACGAATTCTGCGCCTGAAACTCCACCTCCTGCATGACCCATTTTTCACAAACGGTATCTACCAAAGCAGGATCCACATCCGGCACAGGCGTAGGCACGGATGTCGGTACAGGCTCTTTCCCCGCATTCATACAACCGGATAAAACAGTTCCTGTCAGCATAAGAATTGCAATGATGCAAACAAACCTTTTCATTGCGTCCTCCTTTTTTATATTCTACTCTTTCATTATCGGTATTTTAGGTATAAAAGTAAATAGCCATTAGTGAAGTATTCTTATGCAAAAGTCACTTTTCATAAAAACGCCGTCTTGCCTTTATAATAAAAATATGCTATGATATCCTTGTATTTTTCCGTTAGGAGCTTTTTATGCAAATTAACTATCTTAATTTTATATATTACGGGAACGAGATTGCACCGGCAGATTGGAAATGGTGCTGTCATCCCTATAATTACTGCAACCGCCTGTACTATATCAACAGCGGCGATGCAAGCTATATTGATAAAGACGGTGCCCACAAATTTTTAAAAGGACACATCTATTTTCTGCCGCGCAGTACTAATTACCGGCTGGTACAAGATCAGAACAATCGGCTGGATCATTTATATTTTGATTTTATCTGTATCCCCATTCCCTGCGGTACCGATGTTGTTGCTTTGAACACTGATAACGATGAAATTATCAGCGGCTTTATTCAAACCCTAAAGCAATTTGTAAATAAAGCGCCGTATTACAGCAAGGAATCCGCGCCTTATCGCCGTTACATCACCCTTACCCTGACAATGCTGCTGGAATATCTTCATACCAAATATGCGCTTCCGTTTCTGTTTGACAGTACTCTTCAGGATTCTATCATCTATATGCTTGAACATTTCAGCGAGCCAATCTCGGTGAATGAAATTGCCCGCCGGGCAGGCTACAATCCCAAATATTTCATCCGCCTGTTTACCGATGCCATGCAGATAACGCCTTATCAGTTTCTGCGCAATATGCGCATCAACCGCGCGCTTTCCTTAATAAAGGAAGGCTCCAGTATCTCGCAGGCGGCCATAGCGGTAGGCTTTCAGCATGCCTCCTCCCTCAGCAATGCCATTCATGCCAGACAGCAGAACGCCGGTCGTTCGGAAGAATAAGCCTGCCGAAGCAATACGGTATTGTACTGTCTTTTCAAAACTCTTTCTTTAAAATTCCGCATCAGCCGCAGCGCTGCAAAAAAGCAGACTTCAGCCAATCGAAGTCTGCTCTCTTCTATTACAAAAAATTTTACTGTCCGTTGCCTCGTTTCTTTTTATTTTTTATATAAACAATGACCAATACGGCCGCGGCAGCCACAACAACTGCGCCTGCAAGACTCCATAGCCAAAAAGATCCTGCCGATGGTGAATCCTGCGGCACTTCCGTAGGTATGGGCGCTTCTGTCCTCAAGAGACTTTGCACAGGCGTCTCTTCAGGCGTCTCTTCAGGCGTCGGTTCTGCAGCCGCCGTAGGCTGTGGCTGCTCTGTTGCGGCAACCTCCCTTTCCTCAGGAAATGCAGCTGCAGAAACTGTACAATACTGTCCCTCCACAAGCTCGCTCATTGGATTCAGATTAGAAGCATAATCCACCTTTGCATCTCCCTGCAGATAAAGAACAGTATCTTCCGAAAGCTCCCGGAGTTCTAAAAGATACCATACCGCGTCGGCCGTAATGCCATTGATCTCAACGGTTTCGCTGGTTCCGGGTTCAATATAAACAAATTCCTACATTCCTTCCGTATTCCAGTTCTCTCCTTCCCT
>URTC01000121.1 GCA_900550765.1 uncultured Clostridia bacterium
TATTGGGAAAAACCAAGATATCTTCCCTGTGATTTTTTATTTTTCCGGCAGCCTTATATTCTTTGTAAAGGGAATTGAGCTGCTGAAACTGCCTGTTAAATTGGGGAATATCTACATTGCCAACCCGGAAGCACAGGGTCATTGGCTGGCAAAGATGATCGCTGCTGCGGCCGAGCGTACAAGGGCATCCTGCCCAATACGCAAGATCGGCATCGCCTGTTGCATCAATAAAATAGCGGGCTTGTAGTTCGGTGCTGCCGGATTTATTGGAAACAGTAATGCTTGAAATTCGAGCGCCCTCTTTATTGACTGCAATAACATAGGAATGAAACAGCAGGGTGACGCCTGCCTCCAACGCCATGCGGTTTAGGATCAATTTTAAGTACTCTTCGTTGAAACACTGTGTCTCTTGAATGGTTTTATTCTGGTAAAGGCCGCCGAGCTCCTCTAAGCGGCGGGTAATTTCTGTAAAAATTCCCCGGCACAGATCATAGCGCTTGCCGTCTATCAGCGTCCAATATGGCATAAAGGGATTGACCAAACAATTGCCTGCCGCCCCGCCTAATGTATTGGCTTTATCCACAAGCAACACTTCAGCTCCTCCGCGCGCCGCGGCAATGGCTGCTGCCGCACCGGCAAAGCCGCCTCCGGCAACGATAACATCATATTTTTTCATCTTTATCACTTCCTATTGTTTCTTATGCCAATAGTATAAGCGAAAGGACATCATTATTCAAGACAAATTTTTAACAAAAAAAGAAAAACAGAGGCTCAGCAGAGCATCTGTTTTCCTTCGCTTTTCCTGTAAATACGCAGGGTATTGTTATCCGAAATCACGGCTAAAAACACATCTTCCTTTTTTACTTTTTGCTTGGCAAGTTCTTTTTCCAGCCATTTTTCATCCTTTTTACAGAACTTTAAATTTTGAGAAAACACTTTGCCGTCAGCAATAACATTGATATCCGGATAAGCCTGGGCAACCTGAAGATTCATATCTTTCGGTGTTGCGGGCCGTGCGCCGCTTACCGGCAAAATACTTATTTTTCCGTTGCGCTCAAACACGGCCAATTGAATCTCTTCTAAATTAAAAAATCCTTTTTCGCGGCAGGCGTATAAAAATTCATCGATATCTATCTTAGTTTTTTTAAAGCTCTCTTCATATAAAATACCGTTTTCCATCAAAATATAGGTTTTTCCTTCTAAAAAACTCCGTAAGAGACTGAATTTACTTGAAAGCAAGGGCATCAGGGCGGTTAAAATTCCATAAACCGCCATAGCAATAATAGGTTCCCATATATTTTCAATATCAATGGCCAGCTCCGCAGCAATAGAACCGATCGTAATACTGCTGATATAATCAAACATTCCCATTTCTGAGATTTGCCGATTGCCTGTTAGCTTAGTAAGCAGGAATAGGTAAATAAATGATCCGGTGGCGGTAACCACAATAAACAAATAGTTCATAAAATTCTCCGTTATTTGCATGACATGCTGCGCATATGTTTTATTGGTGATGTTGTGTGAAAAATATTTTTAGAGCATTTCTTGCTATAATTATGATCCTTTTTATGATTTTTACACCTAAATATTTGGTTCCGGGGTTAAATGCGGATATTATCAGCGATGAAATTTATGCCCGAAGAGAGAAATTTTATTATGGCGTAATTAATGTATGGCAGGTGGACTGCTTTGCTGGCGGTACCGGAAGCCGAGCCATATGGCTTAAGAATGTGTGTTCCGGCTTCGAAAAACAGTATAACGGCGTTTACATAAACGTAGAATCTGTTTCCCCAGCCATGGCGAACAAGCTGATTTCCGAGGGAAAAAAATTACCGGATATTATTTCTTTTGGTTCAGGACTTTCGCTGAAGGCGGAAAACTTTGAGCCGCTTTCCTTAGATTTATCCAATATACGCAGTGAAGTGCGCAGTGTATGCGAAGAAACGGTTGTTCCATGGTGCATGGGCGCATACTTTATGCTTTCTTCTGACAGCGACGAAAATAACTGGGGTCTTGACGGAAAAACAGTAACAGGGAAAAAAAGCACAAAAACCGTTTATTCTGTAGGCATTGCAGAACGTTCCGGATATCTTGCACCACTGGCGCTGATCGATTACTGCGGAGAAGAAGTCTTGCCGAATTTCCATCAGGAACTTTCGGTATACCGGGGAACTTCGCAGGAAATATTCGAAGCATACAATTACTCGCAAAAGGTAAATCGAATGTTAGGCACACAGCGGGACCTCTATCGTCTGACCGCAGCCGATAGCAGAGAAATGGGAAGAAGCAGTACGATTTCACTCCTAAGCGGATATACCGATCTGTTTCAATATATCGGTATATTAAAAACCGACAATGAAAAAAAAGTTTATACTATGAATGCTTTTCTTCAGTATTTACTGGAGGAGACACAGCAAAATAAAATAGGGGACTTGGGACTTTTTCCCGTACATGCATCGGCAGTCCCGGAATATGGCAACCAGTATAAGCTCCAAGCGTGGGAGCAAATCAAAAAAATGCCACTGCAATGCAGAAGTTTAGTATTTGAAAAAGAGTATGCCGATCAGATGAATGAAAAAATCTTTGCTTGGCTCAAAGGTGGGGAAAAGCCGGAAGAAGTGAAAAATCTTATTGAATAATTTTGTGTTTTGCAGTATAATAATTGAGAATATAATGCGGGAGGAACAGCATGTCTGTTGATCAATTAAAGGATTTTATTGCCCGGGGCGGCTTTGATTATATTTTTGATGCACCTATGAAAAATTATACTACCTTAAAAATCGGCGGCAGCGCGGATATTATCGTGCAGCCTCGTTCTGCACAAGAGCTGGTGCAGCTTGTCAGCAAGGCAAAAGAATATTCTGTACCGGTATATTTTATGGGAAACGGCTCCAACATCCTGGTAAAAGATAAGGGTGTACGGGGAATGATCGTCAGATTCGGCGCAAATATGTCTTCTACCAAAGTAGAGGGAAATGTGATTTCCGCCGGCGCGGGCATCAGTATGGCACGGTTGGCTTCCATTGCTGCAGAGAATTCCCTTACAGGGTTTGAATTTGCTTCCGGAATTCCCGGAAACTTAGGCGGTGGAATCGTAATGAATGCCGGTGCGTATAAGGGAGAGATGAAAGACGTTGTAATTGAAGCTACAGCGCTGTGCAGCGACGGTTCCGTTGTAGTACTGCATAAAGATGCATTGGATTTTTCTTACCGGCACAGCTGTTTTACTGACAGTGATATGTTGGTGCTTTCAGCAAAATTATTGCTGCAGAAAGGAAAAAAAGAGGAAATTCAAAGCCGTATTAAAGAATTTGCACAAAAGAGGAGGACAACACAGCCATTGGAATATCCGAGTGCCGGAAGTGCATTCAAACGTCCCCGCAACGGTTATGCGGCTGCAATGATTGACTCCTGCGGTTTAAAGGGCTATTGTGTCGGTGATGCACAGGTATCGCAAAAACATGCCGGATTTGTTATCAACAAAGGCAATGCTACCGCAAAGGATGTTATAGGACTGCTTACCTATGTGCAAAAAATCGTAAATGAACATTTTAATACAGTTTTGGAACCGGAAATAATCATAATGGGTGAGGACTGAACATTGATTACAGGGGATTACCATACGCACGGCAGCTTTAGTCACGGAAAAGGCAGTGCGGCAGAAAACGCCAGAGAAGCACATGGCAAAAAACTAAAGAGCATTGCCATCACCGAACACGGTATGTTTACGCTGATCGGCGGCCTGCGAGCAAGACAGCTGAAACGGGCACGGCAGGAGATTGCTGACGCACAAAAGCAGTATCCGGATGTAAAAATTTATTTTGGAATTGAAGCGAACTTGATTTCTCCGGCCGGAGACATCGATATCCCCGAAATTTTTAAAAATGAATTTGAAATGGTCTTGCTGGGACTGCATTATTTTGTTAAAGGATCCGGCTTTAGAAATATAGCTAATATTATAGGGAAGAATTTTTTCAGAAGATTTTTTCGCCGGCGGGATTCTCTCTGCAAAATGAATACGGAAGCATTGGTAAAAGCCATGCATAAATATGATATTGACGCATTGGCACATTTAGGGACAAGCATGCCTGATTACGATATTGCCGCGGTAGCCAAGGCAGCAGAGGAAACGGATACTTGTATTGAACTGAATAATAAACACTGTTCCCTTTCCTTAGAGCAGCTAAAATTCTTAGCTGCAACCAATGTGAAATTTTTGCTGAATTCCGATGCGCATGAGCCGGCAAACGTAGGAGCGGTGGAACGGGTGGAGGCCCTTGCTTTCGAAGCGGGCATTCGGCTGGAAAACATTTTGAATCTTGCGCCCAACGAATACATTCCCAAACGGTTACGAGGAGGCGGACACGCATGAAATTTGTGATTGTTACCGGTATTTCCGGTGCGGGTAAAACAACGGCACTGAAGGCTTTGGAAAATATGGGATTTTTTTGCGTAGATAATTTGCCGAGCATCCTACTTACTAAATTTGCAGATCTTTGCTTTCAGGGAAATACTGAATTTTCAAAAGTAGCAGTAGGAATTGATGTCCGCGGCAGGGAATTTTTCGGGGAGTTAGAACAAGCGATCGATTATATGGATAAAAGCAATTATATGGTGGATATCCTTTTTCTTTCCTGTGATCGGGACGTATTAGTCAACCGGTATAACTTTACGCGCCATGTTCATCCATTGGCACAAGAGGGGACCATTTTAGAGTGCATTGAAAAAGAAGAACAGATTCTTGCACCTATCAAAAAGCATGCCACATTTATGCTGGATACCTCAAAAATGCTGCCCAAACATATTAAACTCGCGTTGGAACGGTTATACAAAGAAAATACATCCGATACGGTGAAAGTATATATTACTTCCTTTGGTTTTAAACGCGGTATTCCTACTGATGCAGATTTCATCTTTGATGCGCGCTACCTGCCGAATCCTTATAACATTACGGAACTGCGTCCTCACAGCGGTTTAGAGCCTTGCGTATTGCAGTATTTAAAAGGATCTGAAGATTTTAACCGTACAACAGACATGATCTATGGTTCTTTGAAATATATGATTCCTTTATACCACAATTCCGGAAAGCAAGAAATGCTCTATGCTATTGGCTGTACCGGTGGATTTCATCGTTCCGTAGCCCTTGCGGAAGCAGTAGCCCAACGATTAAAAGCCGATGGTTTTGATGTCATTTGCGAACACCGCGATCTGAGCGCAGAGGGCGGACAGGAAAAATGGAAAAGTCATTCTCAGCAATAACACGGTTAGAGGCAGCAAAGGTAAAGTTCGGAAAAGAACCTTTCCTTTTAGCAGAGCTTGCCGCGTATTCTTTTTCCTGCGGAAACATAAAACTAGGAAGAGGAAGCCTTTCGCTGGAACTTTCCAGTGAGTTTGAAGAAGTCATTCTCCGTATTGCCGCTATTATCAAGCGTCTGTATGCAAATGCACCGGAAATCCGCGTGATAGAAAAAAGCCAGCCGAAAAAACACACCTGCTTTGTGCTTGAGATCTCTCCGCAAACGCCTGAAGGACAGTTGCTGTTTGAAATCGGATTGCTGCAGGGAATTGATGAAAATTATCGTTTTGGAAGCTTAAATCCCACTGTTTTTGAAACCTCTGAATGTTTTGACGCGATTTTACGGGGGGCCTTTTTAGGCTGCGGTGTGTTATGTGATCCCCATAAGGAATACAGGTTGGAGTTTGTGCTTGCCCATGAGGAATTTGCCGTATATCTTTTAAAAAGAATGCTTTCGTATGGTTTT
>URTC01000122.1 GCA_900550765.1 uncultured Clostridia bacterium
ATCGTTTTAATACATCATCGGTACCGATCATTCCGGTCATCAACTCTTTCACTGTACCGAGGCCTATTCCATTCGTCGAAGGAACCATACTCCAAACCGGGACATTACCGATCTGCCCGGGTCGTTGTCCCTGATCGTTCACACTTTTCAGATAGATCGGTAAAGGATGTTCGCCCTCATAATAAGAACCGATCGGCAAGCCGTCGGTAGCAGCCAGTACGGCCAACCCGACATCTTCCCGGCTCAGGTTTACATCCCGGGCAGTCTGCTGTTGATAATCCACCCGCATCGCCGGAGTCTCCGGGCCCCAATTATTGGTTACCAGCATTACCGATGAATCTGCCCGCATGATCCCTTCAACCTGTGCACAGAGTGATTTTAATACTGCCGGATCGGGACCTGAAATCATAAACTGAATCGGGAAATCCATATACATCAGGTTGTACTGTTTCATCCGCACATATGCCTGCGGATAATGAGAAGAAAGATAAGCCTGCAATTCATTCAAATGTTCCTTCAGAGCCGCCGGCGAAGTAAAATCAACGATCAGTTCCCCATAACTTAAAGCGGGCTCGGCCACCGTACGGACCAGATTATAACGCGAGGGAGTTCCACCCAAACTTGTGGTTACGGCGGTGATTTCAGGCCGACTCATCAAATATTTTTCCATACTGGCCAAATCTTTTTCGACAGTCTCAGGATTGGTACCGAAAGGCATTTTATATTCGATATACAATTGATTATAACTCAAGTCGGGAAAAAATCCCTGTTTTATAAACCGATAACCGTAAACACTAAAAACCAGTAAAATCACAGTAGCTACAATCCAGATCCAACGATAGTGGATGGCAAAACGGAGAAGTCGCTGATATTGCCGGTAAATTCTGCCATTGAACGGATTATCGGGTTCTCCCGGTTCGACCACTTTGGGTTTAAAAGCCCGGTCGGCCTGGATCGGAACATAAGCCAGCGCCAATATCCAGCTCAGCCATAGCGATACAGCCAATACGATAAAAAGGTCACGGACATATTCGCCGGTTGTATCGGGCGACATATAGATCGGTAAAAAAGTCAGGATACCGATCGTAGTAGCCCCCAACAATGCCCAAGCCGTTTTCTTCGTGATATTGACCAAAGCATCCGGCTTGGGAATCCCCCGTTTCATATCCACCATAATCCCGTCGGTAATAACGATGGCATTATCGACCAGCATTCCCATAGCTACAATAAACGATGCCAGGGATACCCTTTGTAAAGTGCCGTGCATCATATGTAAAATCACAAAAGAACCCAAAACAACTACCACCAATCCGATCCCGATTATATAACCACTACGGAATCCCATGGCTAACATCACCACGATGATCACAATCAATACAGATTCGATCAGGTTGACCATAAATACACTGATCGCATCTTTTACCCGGGTAGGCTGAAAAAATACTTTCTCGAAATTTATACCGGCAGGAATGATATTTTGCTTCAGTTCGTCCAATTTTTGATCGATTACTTTTCCCAACTGGATGATATTTCCCCCTTTTTGCATCGCTATCGATATAGCGATAGCCGGCAGCGTATCATATTTCAATCCCTCTTGCTGAGGCTGAACGTTCCCTTTGGTAATATCGGCCACGTCTCCCAAACGGATATCGTCTTCTTCGTGTCCCCGGATCAGGAGATTACGGATATCTTCAATTCCATTGAAATCGCCGTCTATTCCTACGCGTTCTCTTTATTCCCCAAAGGTTACGCTTGCATCCATACGGTATTTTTTAGGAAAGCTTGAAATTCTCTAACAGGTTGTGCTATTAGACCTCAAGGCGGTGATTTTTTGAAAAAAATAAAAGAATCGTTGTTCTTTATCGTTTCTCTTATCCTTCTGACAGGTTTATCGGCTTTTCTTTTTACCAGAGAGGAGAACACCTATTTGCGGGATACTTTTGGGAATGCTGCTTTTTGGCGTTTTGCTTGGAGCGGGTACGCAAAAGCAATGGCTGTCTCCTTTGTTCCGGTTCTTCTGCTTGCCTTTTTTCGGTATGCGCTTAAAGGGAGGTTTTATCATAGCTTCCTGTTTTGTTCTTTATGGAATGTGATTTTAAGCAGCGTTTTTGCAGCCGTTGTTCTTATTTTGGATAAGATTCGTATATTCGGGGTTCCGATGGCAGCATATGATTCAAGCTCTTTGGAGCATCCAACGGTATCCGTCTGGCAGGGAATAACAGGCCTGGACATCGCTGTCGCCCTGCAGATAGGGGTTTTCGTCTCTTTTGTATTTTGGATGCTCGAATTGCTTTTTAGCCGGAAGAAAAAAGACGATGCGGATAAGGTCCCGCAATTGATCGATCCTGTATCTAAGCCGGAATGAACGGAAGCTTTCGTTTTACAGAAAGACGGAGCTGGTTTCCTTTTGTTTCTTTGCCGCTGCATTTTTTATTCTATTCTGAAAATCCTTTTTCTCTGCGGGAAGAGGGAAAAAGGCATTCGGCCGGACGTGCAGAAAACGGGAATAGTTTCGGCTTCCCTTTTCGGGGCAGGAGCAGATTATTCTGCCGATTGCTGCATCTGCTGTTTTTTTCTTTTTGACCAGCTGATAAAGCCGTAGATATCATTGATAAAAAACAGCAGAAAGCAGATTATAACGGACAGATAAGACGCGTCCTCTAAGGCGGCCATCGTCCATAAAACAATTAAAACGGCGTCGTTTAACGCATAGGCGAGCGCATAATAAGCGCTTCTTCGAAACGTTAGATAGGAGGCAAGAAAGCTTGTAGCCACCGATACGGTGCTGGGAATCAAATTCGCGGTATGAAGCGCAGCGAGAATAAAGTAAAAAGCGAAGGTTACGGCAGCCGTTAAAGCAAACATAAAAACGGTTTCCCGACGGTTGAGCTTGTTGATTTTTACTTGCGCTTTATTTCCGTTGTAGGGGTTTTTCAGCCAGGATATCCATGAAAAAACTGCCATGGGCAGGGTCATGCCCAGATAGGTGATCATCTCCCCATAATAGGCGAATGTAAAGGAGATTGCGCCGTATAACAGACTGAAGAGGATGATGAGCAGCTGACCGAAGGGATGGCCTTTTGCGCAAAAGATCAGGGAGGTCACGCCGATCAGGGAGGATAGAAGCGTGAAATAATTTTCTCTGTCAAACAGCAAAAACGACAGGAGAATACAACAAACGGAGATTCCCCAAAGTGCCAGCTCGCCCTTGGAAAAATAATGTATCGTTGATTTTATTTTTTGGAACATAAACAATCCCTCCTAAAAAAACAAGCACCCGCAAGCATATCTTCAAAGACCTAACGATATGCTTTCGGATGCTTTTCGCATCTCTGCCCGGTGGCAGGTTGACTATAGTATAGCATGCCCTCGGTTAAATGGCAACCTGTTTTTGTGATTTTTTGTCCATGAGACGGCAAGAGCATAGCTTTGGAAGGAAACGGTAGGAACTTTTTTTCTTCTGTGCCTTTGAAGTTTGCCGCGAGAAATAGAAAAAGTCCAATAAAATTGGACTTTTTTATACAGAGGACTGCCGCTTTCTTACTGGAAAAGGAAAAACGGCGCGTTTGGCTTTGACACCTGCCCTTGGGGATTCTCCAAGGAGAAACGGCAGGAAGTCGGGTTATAGAATCACATATTCGGCCGAAAGCAGCTGAGCTACTTTTTCAAATAACGCGGCGTTTTTGCCTACGCTCATGGCCAAATGATGGGTGGGCGCATAGCGGAACCATTGGTCCATATAGCTGTCCGGGTCAGTTTTAAAACGGATGTGCGTCTGCGTATTTCCGATGGTTAAAATCGGGTGGCGGATGGCCTCGGCCTCGCTGATAATTATCCGTAGATTTCCCTCGGCAGTCTGGGTCAGCCCTAACAGGGTAACGTCGCCGGCCACGACGTTGGCCTCTACCGAAATGCCGCTGCCCTTTTTGCCGTGATAAACGCCCATGCCGCGCAGAACGGGCTTACCGTCGCTTATTTTAATATGGAAGGGACCGTCGTGCCCTAAAATAATACTGCCTACCACGTAATCGGTCGCTACGATTTCACAGAAGCTGCCGCCGGTATTTAAAATATCACAAATCTTCATCGCCACGCCGGTTTTGATGTCGCCTTCGCCTGCACAGGGGATGCCGGCCGCCGTTAAAAGCGAGTGGCCTACAATAAAGCCGGACTGCAGATCTTCATAGGGGTAGCCGTCGCTGCTGTGGTAGTAGTAGGAGAGCGCGTCTAAGTCATAGGCCTTTACCATCTTTTCCTGGGCACAGGCCACCTTGGCAGACCATTCCAGCTGCTGGGGCGTGGGCTTGCGCACCCGCGGATCAGAGGGGGAGTCTCCCTCAATGCGGAAGAAATCCGAAATAACGCTGAGCTTTTCCTGCACCTGGTCGGGGGTAACTTCATCCATATAGCGCTGAAGGTCGCACATTTCCAAAATTTCCACATGCAGCCCTAACTGTGCCTGCAGCATGGTAAAATCGTTGTACATATCCAGCATACCGCTGTAGTTGTTGCCCAAAAAGCCCATGCGGGTATGGCGCAGCGCCCGCTTTACGCCGGCGGCGCGCGTCCACTGCTCGATCTCCTTCCAGGCTTTTATGGCTTCGGGCCGGGCGGCAGTACATTCATCGGAAACGGCAAAATCGGGCTGTTCTTCTAACCCCAGCAGACCGTTGACGATATGGCAGGGGATCCTGGCCCGGTTAAACGCGTTGGCGATTTCGGGAATCGGGCAGGCTACGCACTGGGCCAGCCATTCGTCCGTAGAGGTTTTGGCATAGTTCATCTGCACGGCGGGCTGCAGGTTCAAGATCACCACAGGCGCTGTACATTGCTGGTGCACCGGCAGTACGGTGGAGCTGGTAAAGTACGTGGCCGCATGGCAGAAAATCAGGTCCACGTTATGGCTGTTGAACCATTCGCCGGCGGCGCGGCCGCTGGTTTCGTCATCTACCAAGCCTAAGCTATAGACGTCCGCCCATTGCGAGATCTTGGCTTCAATAAAACGGTTATAGCAGAGCAGCCGTTCGCGCATGCCTTCGAATTGGGCCCAATAGGCATGCAGTCCTGCACTGTAAAGGCCGATTCGTGGCCGGGGCGAGGGTTTCAGCTTGGAAATTGTTTGCATAAATATTCTCCTTATCCTTCAAAAACTTTTTTTATGGCTTCTAAATATGCGTAGCCGTATTCGGTATCCGGCTCTAAATAGCTGCCCTCGGTCCATTCGTTCCAGGCGTTGATCACAAACATTTTAGTGTTTAACTGGCTGCAATCCAGGTAATCCTTTGCCAACTGCAGACCGGCTTCAAAATCTTTGGGCGAGGTGTCCATTACGTTGCAGAAGGGATACTCCAGCGGCTCAATCACGTCGGTTTGGGCACACCGGGGCGTGGAATCCCAGCCCATGGAAACATTGGGGTAGTAGGGCAGCAGCTTGCTGGAGCCTAACCGCTTGGTAATGGCGCGCATCTGTTCCAGTGCGCTTTGATAGGAGCCGATGGGATATTCGGATTGCACATAGTGAAACCAAACGTAGGAGGTCATGCTGTCAAAGCCCAGCTGATAAAGGATTTCGTCATTCAGAATCAGATTCGTATCTTCGCCGGTGCGCAGAATGGGCCGTTCGATTAAAATACCGTTGAGGTGCAGCTTTCCCAGCCCCGCGTTTTTGACGCGTTCACGGAAGTCGTTCAGAACGCGTTTTGCTTCTTCGATGCCGCCCATCTCCTGTAAAAACAGGGGCAGATCATAAATGGAAAAATAC
>URTC01000123.1 GCA_900550765.1 uncultured Clostridia bacterium
TGAAAAGAAATAGCGCAAATCAATATTCCCCGGGATTTAAAAGCCTTGCTGCAAGAAAACGGCTGTACTCCGGGCAGTGCGGAGATCTACCAAAAGCGTGTATCGTGTGACGGCACAGAAAAATATTTATATCGCTTGGAGGATGGAAATATTATTGAGGGCGTTTTTATGCGTTATAAGCATGGCAATACGCTCTGTGTTTCTACTCAGGTGGGCTGCCGTATGGGATGTGCTTTCTGTGCTTCTACCTTAGGCGGCCTTGTGCGGCATCTGGAGGCAGGAGAGATAGTGGGGCAGGTAATCAGCGCAAATTACGATCACGGCAAAATAGGCGAACGCAGCATTACCAATATCGTATTGATGGGCAGCGGCGAGCCGCTGGATAATTACGACAATGTAATGACGTTTTTAAGGCTGATTACCGATAAAAACGGTTTGAATATTTCTGCGCGGAATATATCTCTCTCCACCTGCGGGCTTGTGCCCGGCATCTATGCTCTTGCAAAAGAAAAGTTGGGAATTACCCTTTCACTTTCGCTTCATGCACCGAATGATGAGATCCGAAGAGAACTGATGCCTGTTTCGCGTGCGTATACTATAGAAGATACCATAGAGGCTATGCGCTTTTATGTAAAGGCTACTGGGCGCAGAGTTGTTTTTGAATATGCTTTGATAGATCAGAAAAACGATACGCCGGAATGTGCGCAGCAGCTGGCGGATCTGATACGGGGCATGCAGTGCCATGTAAACCTGATACCGTTGAATGCTGTACAGGAAAGCGGCTTCAAAGGGTCCGGAAGGGAAAGAATAAAAAAATTTATGGAAATGCTGCAGGATAGGGATGTTTCTGTTACCATAAGGCGTGAAATGGGAGCAGATATTGCCGGGGCCTGTGGGCAGCTCAGAAGAAGCTATCTTGAAAAGGAGGGAAAAAATTGAAATACTCTGGATTAAGTAACAAAGGAAAAGTACGGGGCAGCAATGAGGATTTCTTTCATATACCCTTTAATCGGGAGGATGTTAACCTTTTTATTGTGGCCGATGGTATGGGCGGCGTGAATGCAGGCGAGGTAGCCAGCTCTTTGGCAGTGGCCAGCACGGCGGAGTTCATTCATGAGAATTATTCTTCCGCTACGGATATACGGCTGCTGCTGCGGCAGGCAGTCAGTGAAGCAAACAGAACCGTTTATCAAACGGCAAGATCGGATAAAACCTTTGACAGTATGGGAACTACCCTGGTGGCTGCTATTATTAAAGACGGGCTGGTTTATGTGGCAAACGTGGGAGACAGCCGTTGTTATATATTGCGGAAGGGAGAATTCAGGCAGATCAGCATTGACCATTCCTATGTGCAGGAAATGGTGGATAAAGGTGTGCTGACGCCTACCGAGGCACAGAAACATCCGAAAAAAAATTTGATTACGCGGGCGATCGGCGCTGAGCGTTTTGTAGAAGTGGATGTATTTTGTCAAAGCTGGGAAGAGCATGATAGGCTGCTGCTGGCTACCGACGGACTTACGGGAATGCTCAGTGAGGAAAAAATAAAAGAGATTATCAGCAGCGGTGCGGATTGCAACCGTATTACTGAACAGCTGATTCAGGCTGCGAATGAAGCAGGCGGTAAGGATAATATCACCGCGGTATTTATAGCTAACGATTAAGGAGATTTTTAATGGTTAACGATATCATTGACGGTAAATATGAAATCTTATCAAAAATAGGAAGCGGCGGTACCAGTATTGTATACAAAGCCAGGCGGCTGAGCGATGGTTTTATCGTTGCTATCAAAGTAGTGCGCGATGAGCTGGAGGATATTGATGAGCATGAACGGCATTTCCGGCATGAAGCGGAAGCACTGGCAAAAATGTCTCACCGCAATGTGCGCAGAATTCTGGCGGTAGGGCAGTGGAACGGTTCCCTGTATATGGTAACGGAATATATTGACGGAAAAACGCTGAAGGATATTATTGCGCAAAATGGTCCGCTTCCACCTAAGAAGGCGGTGGATTATGCCCTGCAGATCGCGGCCGGGATAGAACACGCCCATATGAAAAATATCATTCATCGGGATATCAAGCCGCAGAATATTCTTGTTTCCAATGACGGTACAGTAAAGATCGTGGATTTCGGCATTGCTCGTGTGCTTTCTCCCCAGACCACGCGTACTATGGGCGGAAAGGATGTTGTGGGAAGCGTACACTATATTTCGCCTGAGCAGGCACGGGGCAGCCATGTGGATTCCCGAACGGATATTTATTCCTTTGGCGTACTGCTGTATGAAATGTTTACCGGACGTGTGCCTTTTGAAGGAGATGAGGCGGTATCTATTGCAATGAAGCATGTCAATCAGATGCCGGAAGCACCGCAAAGTGTAAATCCTGCGATCTCCAAGGGAATTAACGATATTATTTTGAAATGTATGCAGAAGGATCCCGCAAAACGGTATCAGACGGCTTCGGAACTGCGGGAGGATCTGCTGCTGTATGTGGCTAACCCAGAAGGCTTTTCTGTGATCGGACAGGAGGAATATGCACAGCGGCCGTATGAGGAAGAATATGCGGAATCTGCCGAACCGGTGAGAAGAAAAAATATCATTACGGCAAAAGAGGAAGATAACGGAGGAGTAAGAAAGAAAATTTCTTACATAAATGAAGAAGAACGGAAAAAGGTAAAAGCATCTAAACGCAAGCGCGGTCTGATTATCGGTAAAGGCATTTATGATAAAAAACACCATAAGGGCGGTTGCGGTTGCAATTGCTCATCCTGCGGTCTGATTTTCGGTATTAGCTGTGTCGCGTCGGCTTTGGTGGTTGCGGTTGTATTAAGCATTGTTTTACCCCGTGTGCTGTGGGGAAATAATTATGAACAAAAAGCGGTGCCCACGGTTACGGACTTAAGCAGAAGTGCAGCGGCGGCAATTATGCGCAGTGAATCCTTTTCCAAGTTTCGGTATGTGGAGGAAAACAGCAGCTCTGTTCCAGTGGATTGCGTTATACGGACTGAACCGGAGGCCGGAAGTATTGTGCCTGTCAATACGGAGATCGTTATTTATATCAGCAAGGGTGCAAAGCAGCTGATGGCAGAAAATACGATAGGAAAGCCCTATATGGAGGCTACGGAAATTCTGGAGGGACAGGGCTTTAAGGTGAAATATGTATACATTGAGGATGCCTCCAAGGAAACCGGTACTGTTGCCGACCAAAGCAGTTATAACCAAAGCATTGCTGAAGGAACCGAAATTACGCTTACCATTGTGCGGAATATTGCGGCATTGGAAATTGTTGTGCCTGATCTTACCGGGCTTAGCCTGGAGGATGCAAAGGAGGCTATTGTCCGTGCGGGCTTTGTTGTAGGAAATTATCAGGAAATAAAATCGGATAATCCTGACGAATTAGGGGTAAGATGGCAAAATATCGATCCGGGAACACAGTATTTGTATATTGAAGGAGAAGAACCGCCGGAGGTAGCTATTGATTTTACGGTGAACATCAGCAGCGGATACCGATGTGTTTATGAATATACCGTGCCGGAGGAATACCGGGCACAAACGCTGGAGCTTTTGGTCCTTAACCAAAATGGAGAGCAGATTGATTTCCGTCGGTATGTGGATGCGGCTTTTATTACATTGGAATACACCAGTGAGCAGATGGAAAATATCACGTTTGAATTGTATTTTGAAAATACGCAGATTGATAAAAAAGTATTGACGACGGCTATGAATGCTCCGACTCCAACACCACCGGCAGAGGAGGCAGCCGATGCCTGGCAGTAAGGGGTTGATTGTAAAGGCCGTGGCCGGTGTATTTGAGGTTTTTTGCGAAGGTCAGTATATGGAAGCTTATGCGGCGGGCAAATTCCGGAATATGAATCTGACGCCGATGGTAGGGGATAAGGTATTGCTGCAGCTTTCCGAAAGAGCGGGTGAAAAAAACTTTATTACCCAAATATGTACCAGAAAAAATGCATTGCTCCGTCCACCGGTAGCCAATGTGGATACGCTGTTGATTACCGTTGCGGTCAAGCGGCCGAATCCGGATCTGAAACTTGCGGATGAATTGATCTGCTATTGCCGTATGCTGGACATCGAGCCGATCGTTTGTGTGAACAAAAAGGATTATGATCCTCAGGAGGCGTCTTTTATTGCACAGCAGTATCAGGCTTGCGGAATCCGTACCTGCTTGACCAGTACATTAGAGGAAAACGGAGCAGAGGAACTTAAGAGCAGCATCGGTGAGGGAATCGCCTGTTTTTGCGGACAATCAGCTGTGGG
Source organism: uncultured Clostridia bacterium (assembly GCA_900550765.1). Classification (GTDB taxonomy): domain Bacteria; phylum Bacillota; class Clostridia; order Christensenellales; family QALW01; genus UMGS1322. The sequence goes on from URTC01000123.1 coordinate 4,271, forward strand.
AAAATCGTCGCTGACAAATCTGCTGTTGGGCAGACGGGCCTTTGAAACGGGCGGCTTGAGCAGAAAGACCGAACGGGGAAGGCATACGACCCGGCATTGTGAGTTGGTAGCCTTTGGCTCGAATCAATGGCTTGCGGATACGCCGGGTTTCTCTCTTTTAGAAATCCCGCGGCTTTCCCCGCAGGAGCTTTTGGCACTCTATGAGGAGTATGCAGAATATGCATCTGATTGTCGCTTTTCAGGCTGCGTTCATATCAAGGAACCGGATTGTGCGGTCAAGCGGGCGGTAGACGTAGGAAAGCTTTCTCTGCCGCGGTATGAACGTTATAAACAGATTTATGAGGATGTAGAGCGGAAATGGAGGAATCGATATGATTAAAGTAGCCCCCAGTATCTTGGCGGCCGATTTCTCGGCTTTAGGAGAAGCGGTTGAACGGATTGATCGCTGCGGCGCGGATTTTATCCACTGCGATGTGATGGATGGGATGTTTGTGCCCAATATTACCTTTGGAGCGGGTATGATTCAGGCTTTGCGGCGGCATACGAAAAAAATATTAGATGTGCATCTGATGGTAGAGAAACCCGAACGCTATATCGATGATTTTGTTGCCGCCGGCGCCGATATCATTACCGTTCATTTTGAAGCATCGCCGCATCCGCATCGGACACTTTCCTATATCCGCGCTCAGGGAGTGAAGGCGGGGATCGTTTATAACCCGGCTACTCCGGTGGATTCTTTGGCATATTTGCTTGATCATGTGGATATGGTATTGCTTATGACTGTGAACCCCGGGTTTGGAGGCCAGCGTTTTTTGCCGGAAGTTTTGCCTAAGATCGAGCAGGTACGGAGGATGATCGGCAACCGGGAAATTTTGCTGGAAGTTGACGGAGGAATTACAGTGGAAAACGCGGTTTTGGCAAAAAAATCCGGAGCTGACGTTTTAGTGGCCGGCAGCAGTGTGTTTTCTTCAGAAGATCCGTGTGCGGCGATTGAAGCTTTAAAAAAATAAATTGGAACCAATTTTCCCCCAGCTGTATATGATGTAGTATGCAGCGTAAGGGGGGATTTTTTATTGAAGAAGATATTTTTTAAATGCAACATTATAGGCCTGTTGTGTATGCTGTTGGGGGTTATTTTGATTCTTTTTAATCTGCCCCTTCATGTATGGTTTATTTTGTTGGGCGCAGGTCTCATAGCAGCCGGAATATTTTTATGTAAATAGGGGGAAGATATATGAAGAATATTTGTATTACAGCACCCAAATTCCTGAACGGTTTGATAAAAAAAATAAGCGGGAAGGGCGGTAAAAAAACGGTTGAAAAAAAGCTTGTTAAATGATATAATAGGTACAAGTTTATATGGGAGGTATTTGAAATGTCTGAGAATAATGGCATGATCAGTAAGTCTGAGGTAGGCGGTAGCGTTTCGTATTCAGAGGATGTTATTGCTATCATTTCAGGCTTGGCTGCTAC
>URTC01000124.1 GCA_900550765.1 uncultured Clostridia bacterium
GTGCTACGGGCAGCATGGGGTATGGAATGTCCTCTGGTGCTCTTAGTCCAAACACTGTTGACAGTGCTGTATCCTGCGTCCTTTTGTTTTAAGCGATGCACGGGCGATGTTTGAGCATTGGGCGGGGGATACTGAGGTTACCCGATATCTTACTTGGCCGGCGCATAAAAATGTACAGGAGACGGAGCAGGTGATTTCCGCATGGATCAGTCATTATAAAGAAGCGGATTTTTATCAGTGGTGTATTGTGGACCGGGAAACGCAGCAGGCTATTGGCTCCATTGCTGCGGTAAAGGTGCTGGAGGAGATTGAAGCGGTTGAAACGGGATATTGCTTGAGCCGTGCCTATTGGGGGAAGGGCTTGATGACGGAGGTTTATACCGCTGTGCTGGAGTTCTTTTTTGAAATTGTCGGCGTTAACCGCGTACAGGCGAGTCATGATGCAAGAAATCCAGCTTCAGGTAAAGTGATGTTGAAATGCGGCCTTTCTTATGAAGGAACGCGCAGGATGGGCGCAAGAAATCAAAGCGGTATTTGTGATATCGTTTTATACGGCAAAGTAAGGCAGTAAGGCGCTTATGCATAAATTCGTAAAAATGCGGAGTCCTTATGGCCGTGTAAAGGCGGAATGTGGGCAGGCACCGGAGGAATTTCCGTCTGTATGGGGGGAGACAGCATGCATTATGTGGATCATTACGCTTCGCCTTTGGGCGGAATAACGCTTGCGGGCAACGGACAAGAGCTTACAGGGCTGTGGTTTGACGGACAAAAATATTTCGGTAAGGTACAGGAATATGAGGAGAAGGCTTTACCGGTTTTTACTGTGACAAAACGTTGGTTGGACCTGTATTTCAGCGGCAGCGTGCCTGATTTTACACCGCCGCTGAGGATTGAAACCACGCCTTTTCGTAAAGCGGTTTGGGAGATCCTTCTTACAATTCCGTATGGGAAGACTATGACTTACGGAGAAATTGCAGAAAAAATTGCGGCACAGAGGGGCATGGCGCATATGTCGGCACAGGCGGTTGGCGGCGCCGTGGGGCACAATTGTATTTCGTTGATTATACCGTGCCACCGTGTAGTGGGAACAAACGGCAGCCTGACAGGTTATGCAGGCGGACTTGAGAAAAAAATAAAATTACTCACCCTGGAAAAAGCAGACTTGTCGACATTCTTTCTTCCAATGAAGGGAACGGCTTTATGAGAAAAGCCTTGCATAATGCGGAAATTCAGAAATCGTTTGCGCAGCAGGCACAGAAGTTTGAAGAAGGAACTATGAGCTTTACCAAACAGGAATATTTGGAATATACGGTTTCCTGTATTAGACCGGAAAAGACGGATGCGGTTTTAGAAGTAGCTGCGGGTACCTGCATTTGCGGGCGTGCATTGGCGTCTTTTGTGCAGCAGGTAATCTGTTTGGATATGACGCCGGCGATGCTGCATGTCGGAAAAACAGCGGCGGAAAAAGAAAAGCATTCCAATATGACCTTTCTCCTGGGAGACGCAGAGGAACTGCCGTTTTTGGAAAATAGTTTTGATGTGGTTCTCTCTCGTTTAGCGTTTCATCATTTCTCGAATCCAAAACGGTGCTTTGAGGAGATGGCACGGGTTTTAAAGCCGGGCGGAAAATTGGTTTTAATCGATATGGAAGCCGCAGAAGAAAAGCTTAGGACTGCGGAGGATGAAATAGAACGCCTGCGGGATCCTTCCCATGTGCAAAATCGAAGCCGAGAGGAATTTTTGCAGCTGTTTAGGGAATACCGCTTCAGCATTGAGAAGGAGAATACCACAAAGATTCCTGTATCACTGGAGGCCTGGATGGAATTGACCCAAACTCCCCGCACGACTGCTGAAGAAATTACTGCACGTTTTCTTAAAGACCTGGCCGGCGGAAGGGCTACAGGCTTTTATCCTTATCAAGAAGAAAACAGTATTTTCTTTTGTCAGCGGTGGATTTTACTTATTGGCAGAAAAGAGAGTTTATAATAGGAATAGGAGCAAGATAGGATAAAAAAACCGGAATCAAGCGATTCCGGTTTTTTTGTTTTATTCAAAGATGGGCTGTACAAACAAGGCGCGGTAGCTGGGAATGCTGCAGGTATTGCCCTCCAGCACGGTAATGCTGCCGTCTACAGGGTTATACAGGCGATATTTGCTGATACCCTCATATTGAAGGGTAACGGAAGCATCCTTCTCACTGGCGTTTGCCAGAAAATAGAATTCACTGCCGTTTCTTTCATAGGGGGATACATAGATCGTCTGGCTGGATTTTACTGTCAGCGGAACGGTAGTGGTTATACGTTCGGGCAGCGTTTCAATGCGCATGCAGAGATTGTTGCTGAATTTCTGGGCAAGCTGCTCTACCTCAGCCTGATCACTTTCTTTTGCGGCGATTTGTGGAACAGAATACATAAAGATAACGTTCGCTCCGTTTTGAATCAATTGGTCAAACACACGCATCGTAGCGGCATCAATAATTTCCGCCCTGGGTACGATGATGGTTTTAAAGGTAAAGTTATTTACCGTGAGCGCCGCGCCGTTTACTTGGCCCTGAGCGATGGCGTTGTCATCTAAAAAGACATAGTCTAAACCGTTGCCGCGCAGGGAAAGAACGATTTCATCCACTGTTTTGTCAGTAATTTTGATCATTTCATCGATGGAATATACGCTTTGATCCTCCGGCGGAATGTAATTGGCCGCAACAGTATCAATGCTATAATAAACGGCAATTTGATTTTTGTTTTGCGCTTCGGTTACGATGGAGCCCAAACGGCCTACGTATTCATTAAAGGCAATACCGGTAGCTTCATCCGTGTTTGCCTGCGTATAATAGGTAGCGATTTGATTGCCGCCGTCAAAGTAGGCAAAAGTCATGGTGCCAAGAGCGTAATCCAAATGGTTTTTTGCAAATTCATCGGGATCACTTACCGGGCAGATCTCTACAAATACACGATCTTTATTATAGAGCCAAGCTACACTGGAGGCATATTTTCCGCCGGTGCTGATGCCATTGATGTACTGCGCCGGACGGGGATTTAAGATATCAAAGCCCGGGTAGCCCATCTGCTGTGCGCAGAGCATAAAGTTACCGTATACGGGAATGTGGTACATCATTTGCTCTTCCAGCAGCATATGACCGGAAAGCTTGGTACCGTTTTCTTCACACCATTGAGCGATCTGACCGAAGAAAGTTTCACTCAGCCGTGTGCCGATGTAATCATAGAAATTGCAGCGTACACGCTTGGCTTCTGCAGAGGAACCGGAGAACAGCATGGGCAGCACTTCTGTCAAATCATACCCGTATTTAGAAGCAAAATCTTCAAACATGTCATAGTCATAGGGGACTACGGGGTTTGTATGGTCACTGGAAAACAGGTTTCTTGTTCCGCACAGCTGTGGCTCGTCGTCAAAGAACGCTTCGATAATATCGCTGAAGTCGGTAATGCTGTTTTTATAGGTTTCGTAGGTAACGTTGATAAACTCGCGCACGGCATCTGCGTTTAACAGGTTGGGATATGTTTTGTTGCTGCCCTCCGGATTTTCCGGGTACGCTACAACACAGTAGATATAAGCCGTCCAATTGCCGGCGGTGCCGGTAAAAGTCAGTCGGCCGCCTTTGTTTTCCACCGTAAGGGGGGTCCAAGTGGTTGCCTTAACGTCTTCGGTGATGCACGCGGATTCCACTTGAATAAAGTCCTCCGGCAAAGCGACGGACTGCGCGCCGATGCCGCTGCCGGTAACCGTAATCTGTTCCAGCATAACGGCGCGGTATTCAGGGTGGGCGTTTACAACCAAATCGCCGGCGGCGCCGCTGGGATAAACTTTTTCATCATACAGCCATACACGGAGACCGTTTGCATGTGCTTCCTGTATAAAGCGATCTAAACGCTCTAATTTCCTTTCATTTATCAGATATTGCCCATCCCATCCATCGTTGGTAATTACGCCGCCAAAACCGAAGTCAAGAAGACTTTGAACCCATTCGGAGGTACTTTTCCCTGGAAAATTGGTATCATAGCTGTGAGCGATGCGCAGGGCACGGTACTTTTTGGCGGGATTTAAAAATTCCTCTTCTGAGATCAGCGGGTCGCTGTTCTTTTGTACGGGCGTTTCAATGATGCTGCCTGGTGTATTAGGCGTATCTGGGTTGTCGCTGTTTGAAGGTATCAGTAAGATGCCGGAAATGATCAGCAACAAAGCCAGTGCACCGCCTGTACAGGCGAGGATCAGCTTACTTGTCTTGTTCATTCTTCTTTCCTTTCTTTAATGAAATCACAAATGCTACACATCCGCCGACAAGAATAACGCCGGCAACAATGAGAATAATCGGGAGCACGCTGCTGGAGCCGCCTTCATTTGTGGTATTTGTATCCGTACCGGCTGTCGCACTGCCGGCCGGAGCATTGGTATTGTTTGCAGCGGGCGCTGTAGTGGCAGCATTGGGATCAGCTGTGGGGGCTTCGGTCGGTTCGGGAGTCGGCTCCGGAGTGGGCTCGGGGGTAGGCGCTGTATAAGCGTCTCCGGTATAGCCTACTTTGGTCAGGCTGCAGGAGTCGATCAAAAGATTTGCAAAGCTGTCAGCGTCCTGTTCATTGGTAATAAAATAGAATTCTCCTTCCGTGAGTTCACCGCTCCAGGAAACCTCTACCGTGCCGGAAACGGCTCTCCACTCGGTGGCAGAAAGCGTAACAAAGTTGGTGGTACCCCAGACCTTATCTTTTACTTCAGTACCCTTGTAGGCACCGACTACACCTTGCAGCTGAATCTCACTGTCCCACTCTTCGGCCAGCTTGGCATAAGCGGTAAACTGATAGGTGCCGGGACCATAGAAATTTAATTCATTGGTGATGTACTGGCGGACAACGTCCGTTGAATGCGTACGCTCGGAAACGAACAGGCAGCTTTCGCCTTCGTAAGCGCCTTCAAACTCAAAATCGATCAGACCGGCAGTATATTTGACCCAAACCTCATCGTTTTGATCTTCAAATGTACCGTCAATCAAAATTTCGTATTCGCTTGCGGCGAATGCTGTAAGGCTGGTAAAAGAAAAGGCGGCCGCGACCATCAGTATGGCCAGGGTGATACTTAGGATTTTTTTCATAATGCTTCTCCTTCATTTTCAAATATTATCACTCCGCGTTCTGCACGGAGAGTAAAACAGGAATTCAGAGGCGACCATTGATCGGTCTCCGGATCATACAGCGTCCCGCTGCCTTTTACGGTTACAGTACTGTCTTCTTCTGCAGTATTGATGCAATAATAAAAGCGTCTGCCGTTCAGTCTATAGGGAGAGACCAGGACGTTTTCTGCTTCAAAGCGAAGGTTCATAGGATAATTGATTTCCCGTATAAGTTCGTCCGCCTGCTGCAGGGAGAGCCGTTCGCCGCGCAGGGCGTTGATAAGCTGCCGAAGCTCTTCGTCCCGGCCGGATTCTTCGTATTGCGGAACCGCATCAATGAAAATCAGCTTTCCGCCGGCTGAAGCAAAAGTTTGAAGGGCGCGGGCTGCGTTTAAGGAAATAAATTCGGTAAACGGTACAAGCAGCGTGTCTGCATGCACCAGTCCGCAGCTAAGGCCGTTTTTCATTTTTGCCTGAAGAAGATGATCTTCGTCTAAAATATGATAGTCCATTTTAGCATGATACAGCAAAAGAGACAGTTCCTCCATGCGGTTTTCAATCGTATCGGTTTCTTCATAAAGATCAATTTCGGGCGCATGGCCGAGCGAAGG
>URTC01000125.1 GCA_900550765.1 uncultured Clostridia bacterium
TTTTCGGATTTGCCTTTATAGTATTAAAGAAACGAGATTTTATATAATACACCGTATTTTTAAAAGTGAGGTTTCATTAATGAGTAAATTGTTTAAAATTATTTCCAGTGTTTTGATTTTTGCGATTATATGCAGTTTTTCTATGACACTTGTAAATGCTGAAGAAGATAATAACTGGCTAGATATTGCTAATTCAACGTTTGAAAGCGGCCAAACAGACTGGTTTGCGTTTGCCGCAGGCACAGCGGAAACAGTCGATAAACATACGCAGGAAGGTAAATGCCTTAAATTTATTAATTCTGATAAAAAGCTATCGTATGAATCAGCAGCATTAGATCTTCGCCCTATATTACAAAAGAATTTGACAGAGGTGGATACGGTATATATCTCTTTGGATTTTTATGTGGAGTCTGATCAAACGGATCTTGATGTAATATTAAGAATTCGAACAAAAGGGACATCATTTTCTCTTTCAGAAGCGGCCGGCAATAATTATCCGAGAATCGGTTATTCAACTCTTCCGATAGGAGAATGGGTTACTATTGAAACATCTATTGAAATAACGGATGAAGATTTAAAGGATACGGACTCATGGAATTTATGTTTTGATAGTATTGTAACACGTTCTACGGCGTATTATATTGATAATGTTTATATTTCAGATGAGATGAAAGAAAGTAAAGCGGAACCGGTTGCAGCGGAAAAGCTTGAAAAACAGGAAGAAAACTTTCAAATAGGCACCATTCGTTGGGATTCATATACAAAATCAATAGAAGGAGGGACGGATTCAGCATCGCAAGTTGCCAAATGTCTTTCACCAGCGAAGTATCATTGGACAGCACCATTTTTTGCTCAGGTTGAACCAAACGGAAATATATCTTTTCCGGAGTACACCATGCAAATATGGGAAGAAGAAGCTCAATATGCTATTGATGCAGGAATTGATTATTTTGCATATCTTTGGTATGCAGGAAGTAATTCTAAAAGTGCGGCAAGAAAATTTCATTTACAAAGCTCAAAGAAAAATGAAATAAAAATGTGTGCTATTCTCGAAAAGATTTTAGACAGTTCATCACTGCTTCCTGCTATGAAGGAAGATTGTTATCTAAAACTTAACGGACTGCCTGTCCTCTTTATTAATGACGGCCTAGATTGGACGGCAGAAGATATTACTAAAATACGGGTTTTGGCGGCAACCGCAGAAATAAGCAGGCCTTTATATATTGTGGGAATGGGCAGAGATGCGTCAAAGCTTGAAAAAGCTTCTGATAATGGGTATGATGCATTTTCGTGGTATGGGGTTCCCGCAACAAAAAAAGCAATGAGCTATCAAGAATTAACAACAGCGGCAAACCAGATTCTTAATAGCCTTTCCTCTGTTGCAAAAAAGAGTGGTTTACAGATCATTCCTTCCTTTACTGCAGGTAGAGATTCACGGGCGCGAATTGAAACCGGGGTTTCATGGGTGAAAGGAGATCCTAAAGATCCTAATAATTTGCCGTATTCAGGATATTATGCTTTGTCAGGTACTGCTGATGAAATAGCAAACCATGCATTTGAATTTATGAATTGGGTAAAGGATAATCCGGAAATAGCTGCCCCTAATTTGCTGCTTAGCTATGGCTGGAATGAACATGATGAGGGAGGATGGTTATGCCCAACCCTCGCCTGTGATGAGAACGGGAATGTATTGAAAAATGAAGATGGGTCTAATAAAGTGAATACGGAGCGTTTGGATGCATTAAAGAGCAAAATTATGGAGTTCAGGGGAGAAGAAACAGGGAGTTCCGGAACCTCGTCTCCGATAAACTTGACGGACACCCCCTCTACAGAAAAAATAGATAATACAACCAGTATTGACGAAAAAGAAAATAACTATGTCTGGATCATTTGCTTGGCTGTTGTTGCAGTGGCTGGCTGTGGAATTGCGGTGTTCTTTGTTCTTAAAAAGAAACGATAATTAGTATTAAGAATTTTGACAGAATCACCTATAGATGAAAAGAGAAACTATCATAGGGGATTTTTGTGTGCTGGAAGAAGAATGGATTCAAGAGTATGAAAAAGAAATATTTGAATCTAAAGAAAGGAATTGATAGCAACGATGATAAGCGAACATTATCAACCGGTATAATGTCGTCAATGCCAGAATGCAGAAATTCTTATGAGAATGCTTTAGCAGAAAGATTTTTTTCGATTTTTAAAATGTTGTATGAAGCTTTATGATTTAAGGATGTTTACCTATCGCTATATTACAGGTAATCACAATCTCTGCTGATACAATAAGTAAAAAGTATCAGAAAACATTTTATATTATGATTTTTGCAGCAGCAGGGATGGATCAATATAGGTACTATGGTGATTGTTTTAAAGAAGAATAAAATAGGAAAATAAAATACGAAAAGGAGCCTTTTGTTTCTGAACTTTAGGTCTTATTTCATATGATAATGTCTTCAGGAGGTAAAATTTTATGGATATTATTAAAAATTATAACAAAATAAAAAATGCCGTTTTCCTCATAGATGGTGGAGAATTTTGTTTTGAAAGGGATTTAATTCAGGTTTTCAACCGTTCCCAGCGACATCATTCCGTAGCAGTGGATTTACTTAAGGTGTTTGGCTTACAGGAATCGTTTAGGGTAGCTGCAACAGTAAAGTTACAAGAGGGTGCAAAACCTAAGCATATGTACTTTGTGTATAGAATCACCATGGAATATATCGGCCTTAAATATACAATGTACGAAAGTGGGAATGCGCAGATTGTAACAGATGAAAATTGGGTTACTCTTACCGCTAAGTATGATATTCCACCAGAGGCTACAGTGATAGAATTTATTTGTTATATTTTTCAGTTAGAAGATACTGACTTTCCCAATTATTATATAAAAGATTATAATGTGGAAATTGCAGAGGCGGAAAAATCAGTAACTGTTACAAGGAAGACTCCACCTTTAAAAAGACAGGAGAATAGGACTGTGGGAGTTATTCGATGGGATGCTTACTATGAAACCGGCACCCAAAGAAGTTTCGTTTCTGATCAGGTTGCCCGTTCGCTTTCTCCTAAAAAGTATCATTATATGGCGCCCTTTTTCGCTTCTGTTACAGATGAAAATAAAATTGCGTTCCCCGAAGCGACCCAAGCACAATTTGATAGGGAAGCTGAATATGCCATTCATGCAGGAATTGATTACTTTGCGTACTGTATTTATAGGGACAATTCCCCGATGAGTTATGCAAGAAAGCAACATCTCCTTTCAAAGCATAAGGATAAAATCAAAATGTGCATTATTTTAGGCACCACTAAAATAGATGACGAAACACTTATGAGCATTGTTTCTGCTGTAAAGGACAGCTGTTATTTACGTTTTGATGCCCGTCCTGTCTTTTATATTTATGATGCGTTCAGGTTTGACGTTTCTTTGCTTGCAACATTAGAAGGTCTTTTAAAGGAAAACGGAGTCCCCGATATTCCTTATTATATAGGAATGATTTCACAAGCTTCACCCAATATGATAAATACTTTAATTCAAAAGGGGATGGATGCAGTGGGCGCTTATGGATGCGGTCCTCTTGAAGCAGGTGAAGAGTACAAAATTCTTGCCAAGCGTACGGAAGGCACGAATGATTTAAAATATGTTTTTTCTAAAAATCTTGATGTTGTACCCCTTATTAACTGCGGACGGGATACACGCCCCAGAATAGAAACTCCCGTTACATGGGCAAGCGGTTATGCCGGGAAATACTCACATTTGGCAACCGGTGAAGAATTATATCTTCATGCAAGTCGTGTTTTACAAAAAATGAAAAGAGAACCGGAAAAAAATATTCCCAATACAGCCATTGTTTATGCGTGGAATGAGCATGACGAAGGAGGTTGGTGCTGTCCGACAATTAAGGTGGATGAAACCGGTGCGCCTCTCTTTGATGAAACTGGCAGGCAACTTATAAACACAACGTTCCTTGATGCCATTAAAAAAGCAATAGAAAAAAATAAATAGAAAACTATAACGGTGAATCCTTCGGGTAATGGTATCTATGGATATCCCTCAATAAACAGATTGGATATTGACATCGAAAGCTGGTTTTTTTGATAAGAAAAATTTTTTATAGCTCAACATAGCAAGATATGCAACAGAAAATCTGTCTATTTGTATCTGGCTTTTTCTACAACTTTGCGCTATAATATATATAATAATTTTGAAACGGGGATTATTGTGGAAAATAGTAAAGAATGATTTGAGCAGATGAAGGATGATTTTAGAAATGAATTTTTAGATGCCGTAGAGTGTGTGGTTCAGGATGCTATAGATGAAACGGTTCAAGATTCCATTATAGAAAGCATCCAGGGATTTCAAGAGGATATTACTGTAAAAGATAGAGCATATTTATTATTGCAGGATAAAAAAGCTGACATCGATTATGTACGCTTAAGTGAACAAAGGAAGTTTTAAAAATCCTAAAGCAATAGCATATCCTTCTGTTAGTACTGTCCGTGTAGGAATATTTACTTATGACATATTCGGATGGTACAAAGATGAGCAATCCGCAATTAAAGAATTGCCCAATATTAGTGAAGCACTTAAAAAGATCAATACACCATTTATGAAATGAATTGATTTTTTTATAGGAGGAAAAAGTATGAAAAAAGTGATACGGTTTTTAGCCTTGTTTTTGTGCATGGCGTTTTTAGGCGGCTGCGCGGCGGAAACTGGAACGGCAGCGGTGGAGCCTACCGAGAATGCGAAAACAGCGGAGCCTACTATGGCTGCGGAAACTGCTGCGCCCTCTCCATCCCCGGTTTTAACGCCGAATCCGACGGAGGAAATTTTGGATGGTTCCAATGAGAAGGCTTGCTCCTATTATGAGGACCCAAGCTCGATTATGCGCTATCGTTTTGTGTCGCAGGCGCCGGTTATAATGCTTGACCCTGCACAGTTTGAAAGTACGGCGGCGCTGGAGGAGGCGGTTTATCAGGAATTTTTGCGTAAATTTACGTCTTTGCAAAAGTCATTAGAGAGTATAGACGCGCTGTATTTACACCTGCAATTGGTAGACGGCGGAGAGGGCTGGCAGTTGCCGTATATAGATCCGGATGTACTGCAGGTGCAGTTTGATGCGATGATTACGGACGAGGAGCTTTTAAAGGAATGGAAGACTCTTGTGGCCGATGCAAAGCTGGTGCGCAACGAGCGGTATCACTATAACGACCAGGGCACATATACCGGCGTTGTAGACTCCGTTCAGTTTTGTGTGGAGGACGGAGGCACTTTGGAGGAAATATTTTCAGACCACGGCAATTATCATTATAAAAGCCCGGTATCGGTGACATCCTTTGAATTTTCAAGCGAAGAGATGGAAGCGCGTTATACGGCGCTGCTGGAAAAAATATTGACGCTGGCAGGGGAAAAATTCAACCGGGCTTACCGGGAAACGGCCAATATACCATATTTGGGAAATCCGTAAAAAGGAGCGCACTGCGCTCTTTTTTTTATGGGTATTGACATTTCTGCGCCAAGCTGATAGTATAATATTGTGCTGATACTATTGTGCGAAAGAGCCGAAAAAAACAGAGGTGTTTTCGGGAACTTGAAAGAAGGGGAAATATGATAAAGGGCTTAAAGCTTGTTTTAACGGCGGCTGCATTGCTTTTGGCACTGGCTGTTTTGGCCTCGGGCGTCTATACCCTTGCCTATGCGGTGCGCCACAGCCGGTATCAGGCGG
>URTC01000126.1 GCA_900550765.1 uncultured Clostridia bacterium
ATATCATTTTCGGTTCACTTGCAACCTTTCTAGCCGCGGTGATTACTAATAAAATCAAAAAACTTTGGCTGACGCCCCTGCCGGTGATTTTATGCAATGGTATTATTGTGGGCGCAGTGATTACTTTGGGTACGTATGAATTCAATTTTTCGGCGTATGCCGCTACGGCGTTCAGTATTGCCGTAAGCGAAACGATAATTTGTTATTGCGGGGGAATTCCGTTGCTGGTAGGCCTGAATCAGCTGGCAAAAAAATTTAAAATTTTTAAATAATACCGGAAAATGTTACAAAAATATGTTTCATAATTTACAAAATGTTAATAAAACACGCAAAAAAAATATTGAATTCCTGTTGACAAAGTGTTATAATCATAGAGCAGTGTGTACTATACTATAGTGCGCAAAAAAATTTAAGGAGGAAACACCTACATGAGAAAGGCTCTCAAATTTTCATTTGTGGCTGCACTTGTAGCTCTGCTTTTTTCAACGGCTGTTGCCTGCGGCGGAAACGGTGACGACGGAAGTCCGACACCTACACCTGCTGACGGCACTTCTCTTACCGGCGAAAATTTCACCAAGCAGGGCGAAACGTACAGCTTCTATTCCTGGCAGTATAATTCGGAAAATCCGTATGCAGGGGATGATGAACGCAATCAGCAGATGCGTGAAAGAGTGGAAAGACTCCAGAACGAATACGGTATTACCATTCAGTTCGTCACGCAGAACAGCGGCAGCGTTTTGCTTCAGTCTGCTTTCCAGGGCATGCCTGAGATTACCGGCATGAAGGAGGGCGGTCTGCATACGATGATGGATACATATCTGTATCAGAACGTTCCCGGTACTTGTCTGACGCCTCTTTCGGATCATTCTGACGTTTATGACTTCAACAATGAAAATAAGTTTAACGTATATTCACAATATGATCTTTGCGAATATAACGATAAGCTTTGGTATTTCATTCCGATTGAGCTCGGTGTTCACTTTGAGTGCGGAGGCAACGCCCTGGTATTCAATAAAAAATTGGTAGAAGCCAACGGCTATTCCGCTGAGACCATTTATGAGTGGGTCAATAATGGGGAATGGACTTGGGATAAGTTCGAAGAAGTCTTAATAGCCTGCACCAACAGAGATCAAGGTATCTGGGGCATTCAGCGCGGTAACGAGGCACTGGTTATGTGGTCTCTTGCCAACTCCAACGGAACTGAGTTTGTTACGCTTGAAACACATGCCGACGGATCCAAGCAGGATAGCTTCGTTTATACCGGCGATAAGGGCGAACGTCTGATGGCGGCATATGATGAGTTTATCAAGCTTGCCAATACGCTTCAGGTTATGGATACTACGTATTATACCTCCATGGATAAAACTCCTCTTGAGAATTTCCAAAAGGGCAGTGTTGCTTTCTATTATAACGGCTATTCCACCAATGCTCTGCAGGAGATCTCCAAAATGGAAGAAGATTATGGTCTGGTACCGTGGCCGAAGGGACCCAACAATGTTGCCAATGAAAACAAGTATTATTCCTTCTATCCGCATCTGAATCCTTATTGCGTATTCCGGAATGAAACGGGAAATGTAAAGGGTGCTGTACAGATCTTTTGTGAACTGTATACGCCGATCTATGATGCGAACAGCGAGGATGCACAGGCTCTGTATGAGTCCGAGCGTCAGCAGTTTACCCGTGATGAGGAGTCTGCCAAGAACTTGGATCTGGTAGAAGCCAATAAAGAGCATTTCCGTGTGTTCATGTATTCCAATGCACCTTGTACGATCGGAAAAGCTACCCAGATCAGAGACGTTCTCTTTGGTAAGGGCGAGGATGATATCCTGGCACAGACCACTTCAGCAAGACAGTACTTTGACGGTATTGCAAATGCGGTGAACCAGGCGATCTATGAGCGTTCTCCCTATACCTGGAAGTAATGCGATCTTTCTTTTAAATATGAAAAGCGGTAAGAGGTTCTTGCCGCTTTTTGTTTTCTGCAGCAATCCTTTTTTTATAGAGGGGGGACGGCCTATTTCTTTGCTCCTGGGGAACAAGAATCACAGCTGTCTGCATACAATAACAGCGGGTGATGTTTTATGAAAGTGGCAATAACCTGTCAGCGCGGGCATATTCCTGTCAATTACATTCGGTGGATTAAGCAGGCTGGGTTGGAGCCTGTAGTCATTAGCCGTATGCGGGATATCCGCAGATTGAAAGATGCAGAGGGGATTCTCTTTTCCGGCGGCGGCGATCTGTGGCCGCATTTTTATTCTGCTGAAAAAGTCGGCAGCGGTTTTGACTTGTACCGGGATATCTTGGAATATCATATTTTTCAGCAGCGCGGCGAACGGGCGGTCCTGGGAATTTGCCGGGGAATGCAGATCGTCAATGTATTTTTAGGCGGAACACTTATGGATATGGCAGAGCCGCAGAAGCACAGCGGTGAAAAATTTCATTTTGTTCAAACTACGGCTTCTTCACGGTTGCGGCGGGTATTAGGGGAGCAGCCCCGTGTCAATTCTGCACATCATCAAGCAGTGGCGCGGCTGGCGCCTTCGTTAACCATAGCGGCCTATTGCCAAAGTGTTCCTGAGGCGGCAGAGGGAAAGAATCTGCTGTTGGTGCAGTTCCATCCTGAGCGTATGAACAGTCGTCCGCTCGGCCGGTTCTGGAAGGTGTGGCTCTGCACCGGAAAGCCAACGGCAAAAAAACAGATATTTTGACCGATGGTTTCGGGTATATTCCTTAAAAACCTCTCATACGTTTTAGGGAGGTGTTGAATGATGACAGATAGCTTGATTGTTTTAAATAGCAATGAACATTTCGGCGGTGAAGGATTTTTTAAATTTGAAAACGGTTATCGCAATATGACGGTTTGCTTTCAAAAAATTTCACGCGGCGGCCGGTATATGTGGGCGGCGGTCGATACGGGACTTGTTTGCGGTGAGTTCCCTTCGGGAAAAACGGTGTTTTCTGTGCCGTCTGTCTTAAGCAGAAAGCCTAAAAAGTGCGGGATATTTTTAGTAGAGGACGGCAAAGCGTATCCTGTTTTGACCTCAGGAGCGCAAAATGAGATTTTGGCGGAGTTCTGCCGGCAAAATCAATTGGAAGCCGGGGAGGTTCCTGCAGCACCGGCAGCGGCTTTCGCAGAAGATAGTCCTGAAAATAACGCGGACGCAGCAGTTCAGACGGAACAGATTTTGGAGGTAAAGCCGGAAGAGGCAGAGAACACCTCTGCGGATGAGGGAGGATCTATTTCAGCACAGAAGGCGGAAACCGTGCAGGAGGAAGCTTCGGCGGTATTTTCGGTTCCGCGGCAGGAGCCGAATACTTATTGGGACTGCAATGAGGCCTCCTTTTTAAAAATGCTGGAGGAAAATCCGGAAGAAGAAGAAATGAATCTTTTGATTCCCGGATCCAAATGGGTACGGATCCGTGAAGATGACGTTGCATATATTATGGGCATTATCTATGATGAAGACGGTACGCCGATGTATCTCTGTTATGGCTTTCCTGAACCGTGGAGTGAAAATCCTCCGGAGAATTTGGAGGGATACAGCCAGTGGATCCCCCTGGATTGCGCGCATCCTCATGATCAGGGATATTGGGTGATTTATATCAATGCAAAAACCGGAGAAAGAGTGCGCTGAAGCGCTTTATATATTTTGTGCCGGCACGGCTTGGTTTCAGGCGTGCCGGTATTTTTTTTGATTTGGCGATGCCGCATGTGCCGGCAAGCTCAGGTGTGTACGGGGGGATGGTTCCGCAGAAGCATAGACTTTTTGGGCTGTACAAGCAGCGAGGAGGTAGCGGTACGATATGTTGCTTATTGTTTATGTCTATGATCATAACGTCCCTATGCCGGAGTATTTAAAGAACACGCATGAAAGGTTTTTGATATTTTCAGAAAAAAACAGCTCCCATTGCCGGTAGTCAGAATTTTTTCTCCTTTGCATGTTGTTCTTACGGAGGATGCACGTTGTCGTATCATTGAAAGCACGTATGTGCATGTCAGGAACAACGGTGATGTGAAGGTGTATTCTATTCTTTTCTTTTTGAAGGATACAATCACATGATTGTACGGTGGGTATGCATCCTACTGATTGGGGCCTTTTGCATATGGCGGATAAAATCGAAGATCATATGCGTGCAATATTGTAAAAATTTCGGTTTGCTGCAGAAGCCGGCTTTTTTTGTGTTTGCCTTCGGTAGAAGGAAGCTATGGCTTAGACTGAAAAATTTTTCTGGAATCGTTTTGTTTGCCGTTCGGTATCGCTTTAAAGTCTAAAAGGTAAAATCTGCTGAAAATTTGTGTTAAAAATGTGAAAAAAATCGCTTGTCGAAAAAAAGAAATTATGATATGCTACGTATATAATTTTTCTTTTAAGAAGGTTTTTTATGCAGATTCTGAAGGATAAAATTATAAAAGAGGGAAAGGTGCTGCCGGGCAATGTGCTTAAGGTGGACAGCTTTCTGAATCATCAGCTTGACATGGCGCTTTTTTCCGCCATGGGCAGGCAGCTTGCCGCACTTTTTTCCAATGCGGGCGTTACAAAGATCCTTACCGTGGAGGCCTCGGGAATCGGTCTTGCGTGCATGGTATCGCAATATCTTGGCTGCGTTCCGGTGGTGTTTGGCAAAAAACATAAAACGCTGAATCGGGATGCCAGTGTATACAGCACTCCGATTTTTTCTTTCACGCATAATACCCAATATGAGGTTACCATTGCGCGTCGATTCCTTTCAGAAAAGGACAAGGCACTGATTGTTGATGATTTTTTAGCCAACGGTGAGGCTGTACACGGCCTTATGGATATCCTTTCCCAGGCCGGTGCTTCTCTTGCAGGGATAGGCATTGCTGTGGAAAAGGGCTTTCAGGGCGGCGGGGACAAGCTTCGTGCCCGGGGGATTCGGGTAGAATCTTTAGCTATTATTGACCGCATGGATGAAACGGGGATTGTATTCCGTCCATAGTTTGTTTTTTAGAGGTTCCTATTCTATACTATGCAATATTTTTGCCAAAAGGCAAGGAGGAATAATAATGAAAAAGTTTGTTGTAATGCTGATGGCAGTATGCCTGCTTTTTGCGGCAACTGCATGTAACGGCACCACAAACGAAGCTGGAGGAGACGATGAGTTTAAAATCGGTATCATCCTGCTTCATAACGAAACGGTTGGCTATGATAAAAATTTCATAGACGCGATCGAAGCTGCTGCGGATGAATTGGGATTAAAGGATTCTCAGATCATCTACAAAAAGGATATCCCAGAGGATTCCTAGTGTTATGATGCCTGCGTAGAACTTGCCGAAGAGGGCTGTGATGTTATTTTTGCCGACAGTTTCAGCCATGAGGCTTTTGTGATTCAGGCAGCGAAGGAATACCCGAATATTCAGTTCCTGCATGCTACCGGCCAGAACGCTGTTATCGAGAATCTGCCTAATTTCCACACTGCTTTTGCGGATATCTATCAAGCCAGATATCTTGCCGGCGTGACAGCGGGTCTGAAGCTGAACCAACTGATTGCTGACGGAACGATTACCGAAGAGGAAGCGAAAATCGGCTATGTAGGCGCATGGCCCTTTGCCGAGGTTATTTCCGGCTACACTTCTTTCTTCTTAGGTGCCAGAAGCATCTGCCCCAGTGCTACGATGCGTGTAACCTATACCAGCTCCTGTGCAGATTATGCCAAGGAAAAAGAAGCTGCCTACAAGCTC
>URTC01000127.1 GCA_900550765.1 uncultured Clostridia bacterium
AGCAATTGCTGTAATTCATGTATTTCCATAAATACTCCTTATGTTCAATCCGTTTATTTCTAATGTTCATTTCTCCAAAGAGCACCTGAGCTGTTTTTCTGCTTTTTCAATATAATTGTATCATACAAGCGGCCTTACGGTTCCTTCCGTAATTCCATTCTCATTAAACGCATCGACTCTCACATACACCGTTTCGCCTTCTACCAGCGCTCCAATATTTTGCTCCGGCATAAAGGTCATGCAGCTGTGATACAGCTTGTCCGGTGCAAAACCCCAGAGGACGTTGTATCCGACAGCGTCTGTCTGTGGCTCGATGGTGATACGCATATCCATAGTTCCGATCCGCTCTGCCTGGTACTGCGGTGCGGATGGTTTTTCGCCGTTGCCAAGGCCGAAAACACGAAGGCCGGAGATGCATGGATTCTGGTTGTACGGCACTTCAAAAACAGTGAGTTTCAGATAACGGATCTGTACACCCTCTTCTTTTACGATGAAATCATGCGGCAAATTGGTTTCTGCGTCTGATTTATCTGCCAGAACAAAATAGTTTGTTCCATCGGCGGATGCCTCAAGCAGCCATCTGGTCTTATGCTGGCTCGGGTCGATATATCGTTCCCCCTGACGCTCGCCCGGCAGAGGTGCATCGATTTTGTCATCTGCAAAATTGATCTGTACGGCGCGGACATCTTTTACCTCACCAAGATCCATCGAAATCCACTCACCCGGCTGATTTCCGGCTGCGCGCCACCAGGTCTGGATATTTTCATCTGTCGCAAACGACGGTTCTCTGCCTTCTTCCGAGGACGATGCCGTCATTGCTTTCTGATAGCTTAAGAGATACCACTCCGGTTTTGCCCATGGGTCTTCTTTTGCCTGCTCCACTGCCATCGGCCAGTCGCCGAACTGCTGATTGCAGAACAGAACACCATCTTTGTCGAAACCAGCCCGCCAGATGCCGACGCGGCGCTCCATATCGTGGTTTTTGCTGATCTGCATCGTCGCGGTGTGCCACCAGTTTCCATAGCGGTCTTCCATCGTCGAACCGTGGCCGGCTCCGCGCAGGAATCCGCCCGGTTTGTAGGAGTACGGATTATTCTTCGCCAGATGGAACGGGCCGAGCGGAGAATCACTCTCGTAAACACCGTCACCGTAAACGTTGTATTCCGTTCCCGGGCCGGCATACTGGAGGTAATAGGGTCCGTCATGCTTCGTCATCCATGCGCCCTCGATGAACGGTCTCTGACTGAACATAATTTTGGCAAATCCGATCTGCTCCTCCGTCAGATGATCCGTATCTTTTCCCTGTGCTTTCAGAAATTCTTTGAATTTTTCAATAGCTTCTTCTTCACTCAGCGGCATTTTGGAATGATTTTCTCCGACGCGCTCGTATCCGATTTTTTCCGGCTGACCGTAGATCAGTTCTTTTCTCTCGGTCTTTGGAACCATCGTCTCCGGGTCAAGCTCCACACCCCAGATCGGAGTCACGTTATTGCATCCCCAGTAAAAATAGAGCTTTCCGTCATCATCGAGAAACAGGTTCGGATCCCAGAAATCGAAGGTTCCCGGGATGCGCTCGAACGGCCCGTTTAAGATATCTTTCGTGCGGTAAAAATCGCAGATCGTGCCACGACGGGATGCGCTGAAATACACGTAATCGCCGACCACACGCACATCCGGCGCATAGTCATACAGCGGCAGGCTCTCCGGCAGCCGGTGGCTCTCCCAGTGTACCATATCCTCCGAAACCCAGACGCTCAACGTCATGGATGCAAAAATATAATATTTTCCCTGAAATAAAATCATCGACGGATCGGCGGCCTCGCGGGAAATCTTGTCCTCACCGCTTCTCATATCCTGAATGAACTGGTAACGGTAATCCATATTTAACGGATTGCAGAAATACTGTTTTTTCATCAAAATTCCTCTTTCCGGACGGTACGTAAAAACCCCTGTTCGTACATCCTTTTTTCTTATGATAGAAAAAGTTTAGCATATCCCGCAAAGAAAGAAAATGTTCTGATTTGACTTTTTTGTTGCACTTTTTGGACTGTTTTTTGTCTCATGTATTGGACAAATTCCTGTCAAAAATAATACTCTTTGATATGCATCTTTATATATGTTGCTTAGCATTTAAACAGCGCAGATCATTAACTGATCTCTAAAGCAAGGGTGAAAAGCCTATTTTTTGAGCTCTCACCCTTGAATATCATAGAACAACGATTTCATTTACAGACTGTTCCACAGTATTCCAGAAAATCTGTTTCTTGCAACTCTCACTCCACAGGACTGATTTTTTATGTCATTTCTGCATTTTTTCCTTCCATTTCTGTATTGTTTTTATGAAGACATGCTCTTTTTGCTTTTCATCTTCCTGTGCCTCATACTTAGATAATAAGGAATTAAGTTCCCTGTCCCATACCGAATAAAATCGAACAGTTTTTACTTCTTCCTGTATCGTTTTGATTTGTTTTTGATCTTGTCTTGAAAGGCTCCGCATTCGTTTTTCTAGTTCCTTTTTGTAAATAGAAACCCCTTGCGGAAATCTTATATTGCTTGCCTCTCTTCTATCTTCTAACGCTATTCCTTTTCCTGATAAAACTTCTTCACTGTATAGCATTTGTAAAAAGGAGACTGCTTTTAAAGGTTGCTTTGTGTTCTTATTAATTCCTGCATAAAGTGTAACATTTGCAGTGAATCCGCCTTCCTGATTCGGCATTGGAAATACCGTATGAACTGTTTTTTCACCTCCAAGTTCTTCCAAATCATTTAAACTTACTACTCCTGTGTCTTTTATTTCCCAGTTTAAAGCTAATGATCTTGTTTTTAATGCTACTGTTTCATCCAAAACTTTTTTTATCTGCTCTTCCGAATATAGAAGTGTTTTTTTCTTATAATCAACTACCTCACTAAATGTATCAAAAAATTGAACCCCACTTCTTTGCCCTACAATCTGTTGAATTGCTTTTTCTTTTTGTCTGGCTAATTCCAGCCAATTTCTTGATATTTCTGTATTTTCCGGTAAATCCTGTGTTGTAAATGCATATAGAAAATAATCGTATGTCATAGGAATCAGTATTTGTTCCTCATTAGCCACACCTGCAGACAAAATCTTCTCTTCTAAAATATCTATATCAAAATATTTCATGTATGGTTTCAACGAAAGAAAGGTTCCCTGATACATTTCTTTTTGGGGATCCTCAAAAACAACTGCTCTATGCTCACTCCAGGTCGGATTCGGCCCTTCTGCCAAAAATACATCCGGTCCTTCTCCCGTCGTAATTTCATTCTGGATTTCCTGTACTTTTTCTTCCGAAGCCTGTTGCCCTGATGGAATTACCATTAATTCCACTCCATTATTTTTATATATTTTCTTCCAGGCTGCCACTATTTGAAGTGCCGTTTTTTTATTTTCTTCGTCAACACAAATTTTTAATGGCATTTCCGTTTTTTCAATTTCAATCTTGGCTCGTATATCTGCATATACCGTTTCTGCATTTAAGCTCCCACTGACTAATATGATGTTAATTAGAATTAAACCAAAAATTTTTTTCAACCTTTTTCCCATCATTATGCTACCCCCTATGTTTCTATATAACACAAGGCTATTGCATGACTTCTGTTTTTTTACATATCATACAACAGCCTTGTTTTTTTAATCATTAATTATCATATCCGTGACAAATTGTTCTTGTTTCTTTCACATTAGCAGTATTTCCTGCGTTACAATTTAAACATTTTGTAGTTTTTATTCCTGTTCTATACTGCTTCAAATCAGTTCCCCATGCGTGACCATGAGTACACGTAACTGTACCACTGCTTATCCAGCTTCCCCATACGGTTGACGATGTTATTCTTCCTCCACATCTCGGGCAAACTGCAGCATACGGCATAATTTCTTCATACGCAAAAGTATTCTTACTTTCGATAACATCCGCTTTTGTTACATTGGCAGAAAATGTACTGGCCAACATTAAGGTCATTAGAAAAATGGAAATTTTTTTCTTTACCGCTTTCATACTTTTCTCCTTAAAAATTTATTATACCTGTCAACGTACGTTCTACATTTGTATAACAAAAAATACCATACTTCCTGCTTTTTGTCAATCTTTTTTCTACGTTTGTCTAATTAATCATTATACCCATGGCAGACTATTTTTTCTTGCCTGATCTTTATCTCAAAAAAATTTCCACATTCATTACACCTGATTTTTTCTACTCCATATCTGGCTTTCTGTAAGTCATCTCCCCATGCATATTGATGTGTACATACTACATTTTTTTCATTTTCCCATGCATTCCAAACCACTTCTCCTTGTACCGCAGCTTTGCATTTGGGACAATTTTCTATATGCGATGATGACCATATTTGTCGCGCTATTTGCATTTCCGAAAAACTCAAAATAATTATTCCAAAAAGAAAAACAGTGACGTATATTCGAAGTTTTTTTCTTGCTAAAAACACATTGTAAAATCGTTCTTTCAGTATCTCTGTTTCTGATACCATTGAAACAACTCCAGACAATTCTTTTTTCGTTTGTTTTGAAGCCACTTTTAAAATAACATTGCAATAATCTTTCCGTTGCGTCAGATTCATATGTTTTGTAACAGTCTCATCACAGACACATTCGATATCTATATTTGCCATTTTTTGCACCCACAGCATTGGGATACAAAACCAATAAACATCCCTTATAATTTGAAGAAACCTTTTATACCATAAATCGTGTTTTTTCTGATGTGTCAATTCATGTAAAAAAATCAAATACCATTCTTCATAGGAGTAATTTTCCGTTTCCAGCATTTCTTGTGGAATCAATACTTTTGTATTTCGTACACCAAACAACATAGGAGAATAAAAATCTTGATTTTCACAGACCCATATTTCTATTTTTTTTATTTTACAAACTTCGCTTGCTTTTTTTAGAGCTTCTAATACGGAATTTTTTTGCATCCTTTTACATTCTGCAAATATTCTTTTTTTCCATATTCTATATTGTATTGCGTGAAACAAAAGGCATAAAATCATCCCTGCAAGCCATATATACGGCAAAAATTTTTCGCCTGACATCCACTCTCGAATTGAAACGTTTCCAATTTTCGTCTTGATCGCAGTCTTTTGATTTTGTTCCCCGATATAATATACCGGCATAGAAATTATAAAAAAATGTTGCCGGAATTTCTCCGTCACACTCCAAAACGGAAAGCACATTTTAATTGTCAGAAATATCCAGACTACCTTTCTCCAGCAATGACCGAGTCTTTTCCCCATTATTTTTTGTACAACATATGCCATAAATGCGACTATGCCTATGAAAAGATTCCACTTTATGATAAATGCCATCTGTAACTATGTCCTCTACACCACTTTTCTATTTTTGTCTGTCAATAAATTCCTGCAATTGCTTAACCTCTTTTGAGCTAAGTTTTTCTCCATCATACAATGACGATGCGAATTTTGCTAATGACCCTTGAAACATTTTATCTAACATGTTTTTTCCAACCGTGCCTATATAGTTTTCTTTTTCTACTAATGGTACATAAAGATTTGATTTCCCATTCTTCACTTTTTGAATAAACCCTTTTTTTTCCAAACGAGTAAGCAATGTTAAAATGGTACTCGGTGCAACATTTTTCTCTACATTCAACTTTTCTTCAACTTGAAATCGACTGACAGGTTCCTCATATTCCCATATAATCATC
>URTC01000128.1 GCA_900550765.1 uncultured Clostridia bacterium
CGTTACCGTTCTTTCAGACAGCAGCAATTCCTTTTCCGCATGAGAGATCCGCACTTCGGTTAAAAAAGCTGTAAAGCGCTTCCCTGCCACCTGTTTAAACAGGCGTGAAAAATAGCTATAGCTCATATTGACCTGCAGTGCGCACTCCCTTGCAGTAATATTCCGGTCAAAATGGTTATGAATATACGTCATAGCCTGATAGATCTGCCGCAGGGAGGAAAAAGGCAGCTCCTTTATTGTTGTCTCTGTCCGTTCTTTTTCAAAACCGTTTAAAAGCACGGCGCAAAGCCGTACGGCATTTGCCTTAACAGCAAGCTCCGCGGCATACGGCGGTGCCTCCAAAAAAGAAAGCATTTCCAATAAAATGGGTTCCATCCCGCTGCCGCGCACCTCGGCGCTTCTAAATACAGGCTTCTGTCCTTCCTGGCAGAAGGCGAAAGGCAGCACATACAGCATACCGCGATCATTAGACGCCATATCCAGCAATACAGAGGGTTTCATCTTTAAAACCGCATATTCTCCCCCGTTCGGGGACTCCACAAAAACCGTATGCCCGGTGTTGGAACGAAACAGCACCAGGTCGCCGCAGTGCGCCGTATATTTTTCTCCGTTGACATATACAAGGAACGCGCCCCTTGTAATATACAAAAATTCAATCGCATTGTGAAGATGGGCCGCCGCAGTGCACTGTCCTTTTTCCGAACCCCTGGTCAAAAAAAATTCAATCCCCGTTTCTGAAAGCTGCAGATTTTCCTGTTCAATCTTCATTGCTGCAAACATACGGACCTCTCCTTTTTTAAAACGCAAATATTTTATATTTTTTCCTTTAAAAATCATAGCATAAATTTTATAAAAATACTATACTTAAATTACAAAAAAACAGAAAGGACGTTTTTTATGGAAAGAATCGTAAAAGTGGGAATCATCGGCTGCGGCGGCATTGCAAACGGGAAGCATATGCCGTCGCTAAAAAAAATTCCCAATGTACAAATGACGGCTTTTTGCGATATTATCGCTGAAAAAGCAGAAAAAGCTGCAAAAGAATTCGGCGTGCCCGGCGCAAAAATATACACCGACTACAAACAGCTTTTAAAAGAAGCGGACGTGGAAGTGGTACATGTTTTAACGCCCAACCTGGAACATGCGGACATCAGTATTGCCGCCCTGTACGCAGGCAAGCACGTTATGTGCGAAAAACCTATGGCCAAAACCGCTTCAGACGCCAAGCGGATGCTGGAGGCGGCACGGGAAACAGGCAAAAAACTGACCATCGGATATCAGCATAGACAAAAAGCGCAGAGTATCGTTTCCAAAGCGTTTATAGAGAGAGGAGACCTGGGCGAAATCTATCAGGCCAACTGTCTGGCCGTGCGCCGGAGGGGAACCCCTAACTGGGGCGTATTTTTAAACGAGGAAGAACAAGGCGGCGGACCCGTTATTGACATTGCCACCCACTCTTTGGATCTGACCTTGTATTTGATGAACAACTATGAACCGGAGATGGTAATCGGAAAAACCCATAAAAAAATCGAACACCCCGAGGCCGGCAATATCTGGGGCGATAATGGGGTAAGCACTACGCCTTTAGAGGATTCTGCCTGCGCGTTCATCCGCATGAAGAACGGCGCAACAATTCTGCTGGAAACCAGCTGGGCCCTGAATACCGCTGAACCCGTACAGGAGGGCAGCTGCGTACTTTATGGCACAAAGGCCGGGCTTTCCTTAAAAAACAACAAGCTTACCTTAAATAAAGTAGATCTGAATCACTGTGTGATAACCGACGTCGATACCTCCGTAGGCGGCGTGGCGTTCTATGACGGCGCAAGCGCTTCTCCGCAGGAGGTAGAGGCCAGAAGCTGGATCCAGGCCATTATTGATGATACCGAACCGTTGGTAAAACCTGAGGAAGCCTATGTGGTTTCCCAGATTCTGGAAGCTATCTATACCTCTTCCCGAACAGGAAAGCCGGTGTATTTTGAATGAAGGCAGCAATTTGCGGTGTTTGGCATGTACACGCGGTAGAGTATACCAAAAAAGCATTGCAGGCGGAGAATGTCCAAGTCATCGGCTTTTACGAAGAAGACACGGCCTTGCGGGAAGATTTTTTAAAAAACTATGATCTGCCGCACTTTTCCTCTTTTGAGGCGCTCCTGCAAAGCGATGCCGATGCGGTGATCGTCTGCAGTTCCTCAAATACCCATGCGGAGTATATGGTGCGGCTTGCACAGGCAAAAAAAGATATTTTTACCGAAAAGGTCCTGGCGCTGACGGTTGAAGACTGCCTGCGTGTGCAAAAGGCCGTACAGGAGAACGGCGTCCGCTTTGTAATCTCTTTTGTACAAAAATCCTGCGGGCAGATCCGCGCCGTAAAAAAGCTGGCGGAAAGCGGGGAGCTTGGCAGGCTGAATTTTATCCGGTTCCGCAACTGCCATAGCGGAAGCACAGAAGACTGGCTGCCTGCACATTTTTACAGCCGAAAGCAATGCGGCGGCGGTGCCATGATTGATTTGGGCGCGCACGGCATGTATCTGATCGATTGGTTTTTGGGCCTGCCGCAAAAGTATCAGTCCGCCTTCACAGTTTGGGATACAAATAAAAAAAATACCGACCGCGTGGAAGACAACGCCGTTACCATTATGACTTATGCCGACGGTTCCCTTGCCATAAACGAAACGGGATTCATTTCCTGCGGTTCCCCCCGCATGCTGGAGGTTGGCGGTGACAAAGGATTTGTAAGACTCGTAGCCGGCCGCAGTTTAGAAAAATTCACCACTGAAACCAAAGGGATTCCCGTTACCGTGGACGCTGAAGAAGATCTGCCGCTGCCGATTGAAAGCTTCCTTGCCGGAAAAACGCCGGAAGGATGCGGTATAGAAGAGGCAGTCCGCCTGACACAAATGATGGAGGGAGCCTACGGAACAGGTGTATAGTCAAAAAAAAGAATCGGACAGTTCTATACTGCCCGATTCTTTTTCGCCTAATTTCTTTCTGAAAGCCGGATACGGAAGAGCCGTGCCATATTCTCACTGCCTTCCATCTTTACCGTCAGCCGTCCGGCCTCCGGCGCATACGTATAGCGGCATTTGGCGTCTTTTTGAGGGAAAATCATTTCCGCATGGGTAGCACCGCTGAAATATCTTCCGAGTTCAATCATGCAGCAATCCTCCTCTATGCATCGTATCTTCCACACAGCCTAAAGCATCTCGGTACGTTCCCGATTCATCAGTCCCGCTGCAATAAAACCGCGTTTTCCCATGCAGGCCGCACCAAGAGGATATACCGCCGAGGAAGAGGCAATAAACGCCCGGTTTTTCTTAAACAGCTCCACGCCCTCTTGAATCAGCTTAAAATTATATGCATCCGCATATTCAATTCTGCCGGCCATATAAATCGTTCCGATATTGCCCGTAACCAGATTGAATATCGTTTCCTCACCGTCTTGATTCCGCTGTATCAAAAAGGAAGCATCCCCGCCGGCATCCAATTCCTTAGCCTCCGGAACCGTCACTGCGTAAGGATACACCCAATTTCCGGCTTTCTCCGGCGGCATAATCGCCAGTGAACCCGCGGCGATAGATGCGTAATTAAAATAATACTCCTGGTCGCTGGTACTCTGCAAATAAAAATGTGAAAGCGTTCCGTGGTCAGCGCGCATGGCGCCGCTGCCGCAGTTTTCAATAATCAAATCCGGATAACGCCGGTACAGCTCCATAATAAAGCTGTAAAACGCGTCCATCCGTTTGCGTGACTCCGTATTATAGCAATCTCCCCGTTCCCCATAGCCGATACCGCTGGAAAAATTATGATCGTTCTTGATATACCGCATCCCCAGCTGATAGGCGCGGTCAACCGCGGCAACCAAATGCTGCCGCACCGTAACAACACACAGGTCATAAATGCCCCTGCCGCCCGAAGGCACAGTACCGTTACGCCGCACCATGGCGTTGGAGCTGCACTTGGCGCCGGCCGTATAATCGTCTACAGCCTCCAATTCAAACCAAAGCCCGGGGACCATCCCTTTTTGGCGTATCAAATCTAAAATCCCCTTCAGCCCGCCGGGACCAAAACGCTCCGCATCGGGAATATAATCTCCGCAGTCTGCCAGACAGTTGGCATTGTTTCGGGGACGGAACCAGCCGGCATCGATACAAAACACCTCGCATCCGGCCTTGGCCGCCGCTTCAATCAACGGCACCAGTGTTTCCACGTTCGGCTCGCCGAAGATGCAATCCATATAGCAGTTAAAGCAAACCGGAGCCGTACCGTTTTTCCATCCTACGTGCGAGGTTTGCCGCTTATATTCGGTAAGCTCGCGCACAGCTTCCTCAAAGCCGCCCTGCACCATACCATACACCGCGCAGGTGGTGGTATATTCTTCTCCGGGGGCAAGGGTAACGCTCCAGCCATCATGATTGATATCGGCACTGTTGCATTCCAAGGTAACGGTATCTCCCAGTTTTCCCACGGTAAGTTCCCAGGTGTGGCCGCCCTCATGCTCCATAAAATAGGAACAGCCCTTTTCCAAATCCTCCACAATCACAAGCGGATAATACCTGCCGCTGGACCAGCTGCCCTCACTGCGGAAAGCTGCCACGCCCGTCATGGAGTTTCCTACGGGTCTTGCCGGCGCCATGCCGAAATCCCAAAAGCTTCCGTGTTTCCACTGCGCCTCCGCCGCCCAAGCCGATTTACACCAGTGCAGCCGGAAACGCCGCGGATCATCCCAGGCCATTACACCGGTATCCGCCTCGATATTCAGATAAGCCGAGCTTACGCGAATCAGCGGCAGAGGATTTTCTCCCTGATTCTTCACCGTATTATACTGACGAACTGCACAACAGCCCTCAAAAAATTCATAATGCTGAATCACCTGCAATCCCCGCTCGGTGCGGTTCACGGTCACATCCTTTTTCCCGCCTGCCGCCCTTCCGTAATCAATAGTACCGCTGCCGGTATACAAGCTTTCACTGGAATAGCTGAAAGCGTTGCCCTCGGTAAATACGTGCATATCGCCTTCTACATTCAACTGAAAATTATAGCCGTCCTTATGGGCAAAATTTTCATCAAACCACAGAGCTTCCACACAAGAAAAATCTTTTTCTATAGGTTTCATCTTTTTACTCCTTTTCTTTGCAATACAGCTTCATCATACACGATATGCACAGTAAAATCCATAGCTATTTGTGTGCTTTTACGGGGGTTTATCCATAAGATCCGGGCAGGGAACTCACAAAATGCTATATTCAAAGACGCCCTTTAAAACGATTGCATGATAAAAAACAGCCGGTCTCCCATAAACAATTCCCCCCGGATTTTTCCGGGGGGAATTGTTTACAGCTTTTTCAGCCCGTCCGTATCCTTCAGCAAAAGGCGCCCGCGTTTCATCTCCACCAATCCGGCGGAAGCAAAACGCTTCAGTGTACGCGCAACCACCTCGCGGGCAGAGCTTACCTGTGCGGCGATCTGTTCATGCGTCATACGGATTTCCGTGGAACCTGAGGAAGCAGCCTCATCCAAAAGGAAGATGGCAAGGCGTTTGTCGAAGCTCATAAAGAGAATCTGCTGCATCGCCCACATGACATCGGAGAAGCGTTCGGTTGCCATTTTATAAGCGTGACATTCGGCATGGACGTTCTGTTTCATCACAGTGGCGATAGAAG
>URTC01000129.1 GCA_900550765.1 uncultured Clostridia bacterium
CGGCCTTCCTCTATTACCGTACAGCTTTTAA
This sequence comes from uncultured Clostridia bacterium, assembly GCA_900550765.1. Lineage (GTDB taxonomy): Bacteria > Bacillota > Clostridia > Christensenellales > QALW01 > UMGS1322. Next base: position 32 of record URTC01000129.1, read on the forward strand.
AAGATGGAAACAATTATGGCAATCCAGTTACCCTTGTACCCGACGTCAACGGCAAATGGACTCACACCTGGAACAATGTGCCTCAATATGCCGACGGAAAAGAAATTGTGTGGTCAGTAAAAGAAAAAACCGCAGAAGGCTACTCCGTTTCCTACGAAACAACCCAGCCGGGAACTATTCTGATTACCAATACCCATGAAAAGGAAACCATTTCCCTTGTCTTCCTCAAAAAGTGGCAGGATGACAATAACCGTGACGGCCTCCGCCCCGAATCTGTAACCGTTCGCGTCTCCGGTTCTGCAGACGGTGACACTGTCTATTCCAACCAGGTGGTTCTCAGCCAAGAGCATCAATGGGCCGCCGTACTGACCCAGCTTCCCAAGTTCCATGAAGGCGTTCCCATCCAATATACTTATCAGGAAGATCCCGTAGAAGGCTATTCCGCCGCCTACGAAATAACCCGGCAGGGAACCATTTTGATTACCAATACCCATGAGCCGCATGCCATTCCAAAAAATGACGGCGATACGCCTCTGTTCCTGTACGGAGTTCTGTTCATGACTGCAGCCGTGGGCATCCTTGGAATGAACAGAAAAAAGCATAGAAAAGAATAAAACAAAAATTTCCTGATAAAAATAACAGCCGCGCATTCCTGCGCGGCTGAAAATACAGAATGATACAATACCTTTAACTGACAGCGACGATGCTGCCAATTTTCCGAAATCCTAACCACCTGTGATATCAGGTCTTTCATCTGTAACATTTTGATTTACATATTCTGCAATCGCCTGATACAACAGTCCCATACTTTCAGCATCCTTTGGATCGCTGCAATATATGTACACAACCAAAAAGAAAGAACCATTCTGATATTCCAAAATTCCCGTATACGGCATACCGGCGTCAAATTTCTCTTGATCTTGTTCATCGATGCTGTTGTTCTTTCTATCTTTTACATACATCCAATTAGGATTCTGTGCATACGCGCCGTCGCTGAGCTTAAAAATATTCGCGATATGCATATAATCCGTCACCATTTCTTCTGTAAGCCGGGGAATATCCTCATAGGTTCCCCCATAAGCTTGATACGAGGCCTTAAACTTTCCTGCTTCAAAATATTCTTCCGTCTTATTCCACAGCAAATATGCCTCTTCCGGAAACACAATCTTATTGGATAACGCTTGATCAAGGACCGCCTCATCCACAACTATAAATTGAGGATATCGGATTACTTCATCATAATATTTCCATCCGTATACACCGCCAAGAACCAAACCGATGCAAATCAGTACAATGATAACAATTTGAACGCCTTTTTTCACATTAATCTCCTTTTTAAATAAATTTACTCAATAATGTATTTATATCTTAACCGCATATATGTTGTACAAAAAATCGTTTATCTGTAAGAATGATTTGACATGATAATACCATATTCAAAAGCGAAAATCAATTTCAAGCAAACAGCAGCTGCATATTCCTGCGCGACTGAAATGATCCGTCTCTTCTCTTACAGGCTAAATAACTTTATTCTTGAATGTCGTAGCCATGCTCTTTCTGCCACTGTACAAGATCCACGATATTTTCCTGAATACAAGAAGCTATGTATGTATACAGAGCTCTCATATTTTCGGTATCTCTCGGGTCGGTACATCGAAGGCTTACAGTTACAGAATGATCTCCTTTCAGATACTCAAACTTACTCTGATAACGCATACCATCTTCTATTTCCTTGTCCTGCCAAATGGTCCAGTTATAAAAATGCCACCCGTTTTCCAGCAGAAACCAATCGTCACAGCTGACAAAGCTTCCGTCGCTCAGCGCATACGCATGTATGCGCTTCGTCCTGTGTTCCTCCGGAATCCCGTTTTCTATCTCTTCTTCGGAAAAAAATCTCCCGCTTATACTATCAATTTCCGCACGAAATTTTCCATTTTCATAAACTAAGCCCTTCTGTCGCTCCACTATAGTATTTGCAGGAAATTCTATTTTTCCGGAAAATATTTCCTCCAAAAGCGCCTGATCGAATTCTACCGTTGAAGGAGGCTTTGTAAAAAAGAGTATTGCTGCGGTTATAGCCATTATAACAAATACGGAAAGAATGCTTATCAAAGCAATATATTTTTTTCTCATTTCATGACAACTCTTTTACTATTTAATATATATAATTAGAAATCACTCAATTCACACTGGGTCTATTATAAGCAGAAGGATTTGCATACGCATTCCTTCCTTCGTTCTATGCAAACAACATACTTAAAAATACAATATATTTTTTAATCATTCATATTATACCAAGCATCTTAAAAAAGCGCAAGCAAAACAGCCGCGCTGTTTTCAAGCGCAGCTGTTTTTTTTAGGCGGCTAAAAAAGTTTGCTCCCCCCATAGCTAAATCACTTTATTCTTGAATGTCATAGCCATGCTCTTTCTGCCACTGTGTAATATCCATAATATTTTCATTTATTTGCTGCACCACGCGTTCATACATAGCTTTTTCCGTTTTATCCTGGATAACGCCGGCACAGTACAGCCTAAAGCGGATATGAAAGTTATCCCGTCCATACTCAAAAAACTCCACATAAACGTCTTCGCCTTTTGGGATCTCGCTGAAAGAATTGCTGCTTTCAACCCTCCCTCTTCTAAACTTCATATGTTCCCACAAGTCGAAATAGAAATGCGCATACCCGCCATCTTCCAGCGCCATCATACCAGAAACATTCTTATCCTTGTATTTTAAATAATTTTCCTCAGTAGCATACCACTCATCCTCATATGTTCCGCCCTCTATCAAATAAGCCACTTTTATGCCGTTGACTTCAAACACGCCCTCTCTGCAATCCGGATTGTAAAAAGAATTTTCGGGAAAAGGCTTTATTTTTCCTGAAAAGGCCTCGGCAAACAACTCCTTATTTATTGCATACGTTTCCGGCTTTTTATTGAGATGTAAAAAAATAAGGATTCCGCTCAAAATCACGGCTAACAAAACAGCAATCGAAATAATGATATATTTCCTCTTCATCGTTTTTTGCGTCCCCAATCACTATATTCATATATATAGCTATATCCATGATATACCTTATTTCGACTCGGAGTAGACCATGTTGTATTATCCACAAAATATGAACACAGATTTATTATTTCTGTATACGCATCTTGATTAAAAGTTCCTTTAAAAGATTGTCCATCCGAGGTATACACCGTATATTCCAAATATCTGTACAGAATAGCAGGACCCGTCAACGAATCTATTTCAAGTATACTCTTTAATAAGCAAATCGAATAAGTTACTCTTTCTTGAGAAGTTTTCGGTTTCAAATTGACAGCCTCTTCCCAAAATTCTCTAAAATAAGCTTTTGATTCAGGCCTTAAGGAAAATATAATTTGCACAATTGAAAAAACCGTACCATATGTAGGTATAAAACCTGCTATAGTTAATGCTGCATCAATAATCGCATCAACCGTCTCTTCTTGGCTTAGTCCTTGCTCCTCCTTCTTCAATGCTTCCCAAACAAAACGTGAAAAATCACTAAACTGCTCTTCCGTCAAAGTATAAATTAATTCCAGGTGATCATTCAAATCTTGTTCCTCTATATTAACCATATTATCATAATATACAGCTGCTGTTTCATCTTTAGATAAACTATCATCAATATCACAATATCGATAATCTTTCTCAAAAGGTTTATCATTAACAACTGCGACCTGTGCTTGATTCGGGTTTGGATTATCTGAAGATTTAAAAATATCAAAATCATCGATATAAACGATTTGACCTTCTATCGGATCAATAACGTCCAACATCCAGCTAAAGGTTCCTTTATGAATATCCTGACTCTGTACCGATATCCACCCTTGAATACAAGTCCAAGTATCTTCAACCGTATCTACCAATGCAATCTTTCCAAAATAATTTTCATCATATTTTTGTATAAAAGAAGTAAGTTCCTGTCCGCGAACAATACTTCTGGCGTATTTCCGCAAATAAGGATTTACATTTTTTACCTTTACCCAAACGGTAAATACATAGATGCCCGGACCGCCTTCATAAAAAATTCTGTCTAAATTCAGTGCCGGAGACTGCCATGCTTTTGTACGGTTTGTCATTTTCAGCGAATAATTTCCTGAATGATATTCTTCATTCGTTACACTTATATTGCCCCCATACGCAGCATACCAACCGGAAGCCTCCAAATCAAAACCAATATTATCAAAAGTAAAGTGCCATCTTTGATTGATTGCTTTAATATTAATACATAATATACTTGTCAGAAGCAATACTATCACTAAAATCGCAATCACTCGCTGAAAAAAAGTATCTTGGTTCAAATGTTTTGTTGTTTTCATGTTTCAAGTACACTCCTATTCTTATTCTTAAATGATTATTTTTGTGCTTTTCTGTCACAGCAGCTCCTTTCTAAATCCAATTTTACCATTTTTTACAAAAAAGTCAATCCAAATAAAGACATTTTTGTATTAATTATTAAAAATTATATTTATTATATAATAAAATAATTGGATTTCTAATCATGTATTATCTTAGTCGTTCTCTCGCTTATTTATTTTTTTCACCAATTTATACTTAAATCATTCAATCGGTTGTTTTTTATTTTATCAAAAGTAGTAAAAAAATGCAAGTAAAACAGCCGCGCAGAAATGCGCGGCTGAAATGATCCGCCTCTTTCCTGTTACAGGCTAAATGAAAACGCATACTCTCCGCTGCCGATTTCAATTTCCGTGCGGCCCTCCAATCGGCGCACGGCATGCACGCCCGGAGCCTCCTCGGCCGAACCCCCGCCCTCGGTCAAGTTTTTCGCCGGCGGCAGAATTACAAGTCCCTTGCTGTTAGCCGGCAGCTTTATATTCAAAAAGCAAATGCCGTCTTTCTTTTTCCAATCAGTTTGAACCGTTCCCTTTACCGTATCAACGGACGTTTCCGCCCACTGCAGACCTTCAAACACCGGGCGGATCTCCACAGCAGAAAATCCTCCCCCTGCCGGAGAAATCCCTCCAACAAATTTGGGCAGAATATACGCCGGATAGGCCGTCCAGGCATGGTTGCCCATATTATCGCGGCTCAGCGCGCCAAAGGATTCCCAATTGGTGCGGTTAGCGGCCAGCATATGGCGGTACCGCTGAAAATCCTGCCGGGCAATATCACCCAGATTCAGCCGATACAGCGCTTCATACAGCGTACAGCCGCCGTAGCCGCCCACAAAAAAATGCTGATCCCTTTTCCACGCGTTTTGAAAATGCTCCCGCAGCCGCGGCTCCATCTCCGCCGTGGGAACGCCGAACCGCACGGCCCAGGCGCTGGCCAGCGGATGTGTATTTTCCTTCTCTAAACAATCCAAAAACACGCCGTCTTTCACCAAATAAGCCAAAATATTTTTACGCAGCGCTTCGGCCCTTTTTGTAAAACGCTCCTTGCCGGCATCGTCCCCCAAAACAGCCGCCGCTTCGGCCGCTATCTGATAATTGCCAAACAGCATACTGTTGATGCCGATGTTGGTTCCGCCGCTTTCCATATAACCGGAATTTTCGTAATTGGGGTAATCCGATGCCCGCCATCCTTCCGGGCTGCACAGACCGTGCTTCTCAAAGCCAGTAGGCACATA
>URTC01000130.1 GCA_900550765.1 uncultured Clostridia bacterium
ATAGGATGGATGCCGTGGAGTATCTTTACAATACTCCATAAGCTCCTTTAAATATGCTTCATGGCTTTTTTGGATCGGTGTATATTTTTCTACATCTAAAAATTTCATATTATTCCCCGATCACGTCTTTTCCTGCTTTGACATTGATTCCTGTCTTAAATGCCACAGGTGTCTGGTTACCTTCATCCGTTTTGACAAATACGACGACTGGATTTAATCCTTTTGCTTCAATCTTTGCTTTGTCAAATTTGAGAATTGGCTGACCTTCCTTCACGTGTTGTCCTTTCTTTACAAGATATTCAAATCCTTCTCCATTCATGGATACTGTTTCGATTCCTACATGGATCAGAAATACACTATTGTTTGTTGTTCGGACACCGATGGCATGTTTTGAAGCTTCCATCACTGTACAGATTTCACCTTCTGCCGGCGCTAAGACTGTTTCATTTGTTGGGATGATCCCCACTCCGTCTCCTAATACTTTTTCAGAGAAGATTCCATCTTTTACATCTTCAATCGCAATAACTTTTCCGTCAACAACTGCTTTGACTGGTACTTTCGCTGTCTCATCAATTGTTAATGCAGATTCAGCTTCTTCCTCTTCTTCACCATGTGGAACACCTTTTGTTTTATTATAAATAACGATCAGTACGATTGGTACGATAAATGCGATCAGGTTTCCAATGACATAAAATACTAATTTATTTGGTACTACGATCAGAAGTCCTAATATTCCTGTTAATCCCTGTCCAATGGCTCTTACGCCTGCAAGTTTCATGAATGCTCCTCCACATCCAGCTCCTAAGCAAGAACATACAAATGGGATCACGGAATATTTTAAGTTTGCAGCAAAGATGGCTGGTTCTGAAATTCCTACTAATGTTGGAATGAAACTTGACATTGCGATATCTCTGTCTTTGGGGGCAACGTCGTTCATCAGCTTATCGCCGATGAAGAGTTCGCCTTCGGTAATCTCCTCAAGGCCGGCCACCATACGAAGCGTGGTAGATTTTCCGCAGCCGGAGGGGCCTACCAAAACGATAAATTCTTTATCCTTAATTACCAGGTTAAAGTCATTAACAGCGGTAACACCGCCCGGATATACCTTATAGATATGTCTTAAAGTAACGCCTGCCATAAAACAGTCCTCCCGAATTATTTTTTATCATTGTATCATGCTCTGTATTTTGACGCTACTGTCAAACTGCACAAAAAGCCTGAGCAATTTTCACATGGAGCGGTTTGTAACAACTTTGACGCCGCTGACATAATATATCACTGTAAGATGTACTTACAAATTTTTGTTAAAAAGGAGTTTTATTATGGGCGGATTCTTTTCCAGAAACGAGTGCGGCAACAATGATTGCACCTGGCTGATCATTCTTCTTATCATCCTTTTCTGCTGCTGCGGCAATAATGGCTGCTGTGGATTTGGCGGTGACGGCAACTGCTGCTGGATCATCATTCTGATTCTTCTGCTTTGCTGCTGCGGTGACTGCGGCAATGGCTGCGGAAACAACAACGGCTGCGGCTGCTAACAATTTTTGCTGCACATAATAACGGTAAGACCTGAAGGAAAGCCGCGGGGCTTTTGTTCAGGCGAAGACAGAGATAAAAGGTACCGAAGAAACCATTTATTTCTCTTTCGTATAAAAAAGACCTGCCTTGGGGCCGGTCTTTTTTTATGTTTTTTGGAATGTTTGTGCTTTATATTGCTGGGGCGAGCAGCCCGTATGCTGTCGGAATACCTGTAAAAAGTTGGAAAGCGAGCCAAAGCCCGAGGCAAAGCAGGCCTCCGTTACAGAAAGATGATCCTCCAACAATATTTTGGCACAGTTTATCTTGCAACTGTTAAGGTATTGTGTATAGGACTGCCCCACGGATTTTTTAAACAGACTGCCGAAATAGACCGGGGAAAGGCATACCTGGGCAGCAGCTGTCTGCAGCGAAGGACTTTCGCGAAAATGGGTTTGGACAAAAAGCATGGCTTTTTTCACGGCGGAAAGCTCGTTTGTTAAGGGCGTATCTTCCAGAATAAAGGAGAGAATATAATCCATCAGAGGTTGAATGTGTGAGCTGCTTTGATCTTCTTGGAATAAAAGTTCGGCTGCGGTATCTAATTTTTGTAGGATCTGCTCTGCAAAAAAACAGCAGGATTCTTTTTTTAAAAGCAGGGTCTGCATCTGTGCAGAGGAGAGCAGTGATTCGTCAAAGGTAATGTTCCATAATAAAAGCGGCTTCTGTACGGTTACTTTATGAAAATCGGCAGGACTTACTATATATACACAGCCCCTTTTAAGGGCGTAATCTGTACCATTGAGCTGGTGCAGGCCGCACCCCTCTAAGATGATTTCCAGTTCAAAGTAATCATGGGCATGCAGCGGGAAATCTTTTGCGTTTCGGCGGACAACATTCAGGTGTTTTCCCGTACCGATATATTCTTCTTTTTTCAGCCGCTGTTTCTGCATCAAGTATCATCTCCCGCTTTATAGAATTATTATACCGCAAAAAACAATAATTTCAATAAAAATCTTAAATATTTGCGGATAATTCCTAAGTTTTTGAGAGAAACAGCGGCAGAATTTTTTTATAATATGAAAGGAGGCGATACTGTGAGATATGTTGGAATCGACATCGGCGGAACGAAATGCGCTGTAGTATTCGGAACGGAAACTGGAGAGGTGCAGGAAAAAATAAGCTTTGCAACTACAAATAAAGAAGAAACGCTGCAGCAGATTTTTGCGGTCATCAAAAAACAGCGGGGATTTGCAAGTATTGGCGTAAGCTGCGGCGGCCCCTTGGATGAGAAGAACGGGATAATTCTTTCGCCGCCCAATCTGCCCGGATGGGAGCAGGTTGCGATAAAAAGCATGTTGGAGGGAGCTTTTGGTGTGCCCGCCGGTTTGCGCAATGATGCAAATGCCTGCGCCATGGCTGAATGGCGTTTTGGAGCGGGCAAGGGGACGCAAAACATGGTGTTTTTAACTTTTGGTACCGGATTGGGAGCCGGTATTATCTGTAATGGCCGGCTCTATAGCGGTGCCAACGGCTTTGCCGGAGAATTGGGACATATCCGTCTGGATTCGTTTGGTCCCGCCGGCTATGGAAAGATGGGTTCTTTTGAAGGCTTTTGCAGCGGCGGCGGTTTGGCGGAGCTGGGAAAGATGCTTGCCAGAGAAGCAATGCAGCGGGGGGAAAACCCTTTTTGCTGCAGGGATGGACTGGAGAAGATTACCGCGGCATCGCTGGCACGCGCGGCGCGCGAGGGAGATTCCTGTGCAAAGAAGGCTTTTGCACTTTGTGGGAGGCAGTTGGGAACGGGACTTGCTATTGTGATCGATTTGCTGAATCCGGAGCTGATCATTATCGGCAGTGTGTTTGCCCGCTGCCGGGATCTTTTGGAAGAGGAGATGCAGAGGGTTTTGCGGAGAGAGGCGCTTCCTCAGGCGCTGGAAGCTTGCAGGATAACTGTTCCGGCTCTGGGTGAAAATATAGGCGATGCGGCGGCCTTGGCCGTTGCGGCGGAGGTTTATGATGAGAAAAATAGATGAGGTCATGGCACGGTATACCTGCCTTCGGGAGTGCAGAGCCGATATGATAGCTGCGGTAGAACTTTTAGTGGAAACGGCACAAAGCGGCGGCAAAATACTGCTTTGCGGAAACGGTGGCAGCGCTGCGGACTGCGCGCATATCTCCGGAGAGCTTTTAAAGGGATTTTTGCAAAGGCGTCCGGTAGAAAAGAGCGAACTGCCGGAATTGGAAGAAGAGATCCGTTCCCGGCTGCAGAAGGGGATTCCAGCTATTCCGCTACCGGCCTTTGAGGCGGCACTGACCGCATTTTCCAATGATGTGGATGCGTCTCTTGCCTATGCGCAGCTGGTATTTGCTTTAGGAAGAAAGAACGATGTATTCTGGGGAATATCCACCTCCGGCAATGCGCGGAATGTGTGTGTTGCAGCTAAAACAGCTAAGGCTATGGGCCTGCGCATGATCAGTCTCTGCGGCCAAAGCGGCGGTGCGCTGGCAGCCTTAAGTGATTGCTGTATTCGCGTACCGGAGACGGAAACCTATAAAATACAGGAATTGCATCTGCCGATATATCATGTTCTTTGCGCTGAGTGCGAAGAAAAACTTTTTGGAGGAGAAGAAAAATGAAGGAAAAAATTTTGGATTCCTGGCAGGTGGCGCTTGTACCGCACAGCCGGGTCATCAAAGACCCTTTTTACGCCAGAACGGAGCAGGAGATCCGTGCGGGCGGGTATACAATTGTAGATGCCGCCGTGCCGGGCTGCATGGAACTGGATCTGATGCGTGCGGGGATGCTGAACGATTTATATTACGGCGTGAATATCCTGCAGGCACAGCGGTTGGAAAGCACACATTTGTGGTATTTTTCCCGTTTTTGGTTGGAGGAGCATGAACAAGATGCCTTTCTGTGTTTTGAGGGGATCGATACTGCGGCGGAAATTTTCATAGACGGTATTCTTTTGGGCAAAACTGAAAATATGCTGATTTCTTATGAATTCTCTCTGGATGGTATAATGCCGGGAGAGCATGAACTGGTGGTACATATCATTCCTGCGGGGGTTTATTCCCGTACGTTAACGATACCGCCGCATTGCCGCAGCCAGCGATATCATTTGGATTCAGTTGCCGTGCGCAAGGCACCGTATATGTACGGGTGGGATATTATGCCGCGTACGGTATCTGCCGGACTTTGGCGGCCCGTGAAGCTTGTATATAAGCCGAAAAGCCGCATAAAAGAGGTCTTTTTATGGACGGTTAATATTGAGGAGGAAAGTGCGGATCTGAAATGCTTTCTGCGTGTGCAGACAGAGGAGGATTTTTTGCAGGATTTTACCGTTGCTGTGGAAGGAAAATGCGGGGAAGCGTCCTTTTTTGCGCAAAGAAAACTTTTCGGCAGTGCTGAGATTTTGGATCTCAGGGCTGAACGCGTCCGGCTTTGGTGGCCGAAGAATTATGGGGAGCCAAATCTTTATGAGGTTAAAGTTACTCTGTTTTTCCGCGGAAAAGAGTGCGATACGCGGACGTTCGCTTTCGGCGTTCGCACGGTAGCGCTGGATCGGACATCTTTGGCTGGAAAAGACGGCCGTTTTGGATTCCTTATTAATGGTAAAAAAATCTTTGTTTTGGGCACTAACTGGGTGCCGGTAGACGCCTTTCCTGCACGGCATGAGGAATACACGCCCCGCGGCCTTGCTTTGGCACTGGATTTGGGTTGTAATATGATCCGCTGCTGGGGTGGGAATGTTTATCCCCATGAGGAGTTTTTTGATTTTTGTGATGCACACGGGATTCTTGTGTGGCAGGATTTTGCGATGGCCTGTGCCTCTTATCCGGAGGATGAGCGTTTTCTGCATCTGCTTGCACAAGAGGCGGAACAGATCGTGTGCCGCCTGCGGAATCATTCCAGCCTGGTGCTCTGGTCGGGGGATAATGAGTGCGATCAGTTTGCCCTGTGGAATCGAATCGTATGGAACGGGCAAACGCTGCACCGTGCGGATCCGAATAAAAATTTATTGACGCGCGGGCTCCTGCCGCATATTGTGGAGATGTTTGACGGCACCCGTCCGTATTTGCCAAGTTCGCCGTATATGGATGAAA
>URTC01000131.1 GCA_900550765.1 uncultured Clostridia bacterium
CCAAAACCGTTTTATATGAAAAACCTGCCAGAGATGGGTATGACCTTGTACTTACCGTAGATATTCTTCTGCAGAAAAATGTGACGGATAAAATGGCGGAAGTATATCAAAATTCTTCTACCGGCACGGCAAATATCGTGGATCCGGTCACTGGCGCGGTTAGGGCGCTGGTGAGTTACCCCAGCTATGACGCCAATATTTATGCTTTTGATAAGGCTACCGATTACGGAGATCTTTTTACCAATGCGCAGACGCCGCTGCTGAATCGAAATGTCCAGGGAACTTATCCCCCGGGATCAATCTTTAAATCGATTATGGCTCTTATCGGACTGGATACCGGTAGCGTAAGCACTACCACAGTTTTTCCTTATGAAAGTGAAATCCAATATTATACTTATGAAAAGGATCGCTGGCGGCCGGCGGGAAGCAATTGGTCGCATTATATCGTCAGAGAAGCTTTCCGGAGCGCGGGAGATAAGGGGCCGCTGACTATGAAGCGGGCGCTGACCTGGTCGGATAATATTTATTTCGGCTGGCTGGCTATGCGCGTAGGAAAAGAGAAGATGATCGAGTACGCTGCCAGAATCGGTTTGGGAGAAAGCATTCCGTTTGATCTTTCCGTTAAAAAATCACAGCTGGCCAATTCCTTTGATACACTTGACAGTGAAAAATTGCTGGCGGATACCGGTTTCGGTCAAGGGGAAATGCTGTTTGCGCCCCTGCAGCTGTGCAGTACTTTTTCGCTTTTTGGTAACGGCGGAACGATTATGCAGCCGTATATTGTCCAAAGCATCTGCACAACGAACGAAAAGGGAGAGTTAGAACCGGTAAAGACGACGGAAGCCAAGGTATACAAACAAAATGTATTTCCCTCTTCTACTGTGCTGACAGTACGCGAGATACTGGAAAATACCGCTAAAAACGGTACCGGTAAAAGCGGAACAAGAGGATTGATGGATTCGATGCGTATCGCGGCTAAGACTGGTACTGCACAGACCGGTACTACCGAGAGCGGAGAAATCGGCTGGTATGCCGGGCTTGTGATTGAGGGCGGAGAAAAAGATGCGGTGCTTGTCAGTTCGGATATCGGCGATTTGAAATTTTCACTTGTCAATTATATATTTCATCAACTAAAGAATGAATGAGGTGTTTTTATGGGAAAAAAGGGTGATAATATTTTTGCGCGTTTGGCCAAAAGGTGGCTTATCGATGCCTTCAGCGCAATGGCGTTGGGTGTTTTTGCAACGCTGCTGATCGGGACGATCATCGGCCAGATTGGTTCGTGGACAGGCGTGGAGTTTTTTACCAGATTGAGTAATTACGCAAAGAACGGTTATGTTGTCGGCGGTGCGATCGGTGTAGCAATTGCTACCGGATTAAAGGCAAAACCGTTGGTGATTTTTTCCGCTGCAGTTTGCGGCGCTGTCGGTTATGTGGAAGGCGGCGGACCTATTGGCGCATATTTGGCGGCGTTGGTAGGTGCGGAGCTGTCACAGCTGATCGCCGGCAAAACACGGTTTGATATTCTGCTGGTTCCTTCTGTCAGCCTGATCACAGGTGGTGCCGTTGGTATTTTTACCGGTCCGTATATCGACCGCTTCTGTGATTGGATCGGTATGGAACTGGGCGCCGCCATGGGCCTGCATCCGGTTCTGATGGGCATTATTGTTTCGGTAGTTATGGGGCTTGCGCTTACGGCGCCGATTTCCAGCGCGGCTATTTCAGTCGTCGTATTTGATGCTTCACTGTTTACGGAGGGCTCCAGCATTGCCTTAGCGGCCGGGGTAGCAACGGTAGGGTGCTGCTGCCAGATGGTGGGCTTTGCGGTTTCCTCTTGGAGGGAGAATGGTTTCAGCGGATTTCTTGCCCAGGGACTGGGGACATCCATGTTGCAACTCTCGAATATCGTAAAGCATCCCTCGATTTTGATTCCTCCGACGCTTGCTTCGGCTATTTTAGGGCCGATCGCCGCTACACTGCTTACCGTAGAAAACGGCGCCGGCGTGTTTGCCGGTATGGGAACCTGTGGTTTGGTAGGACCGGCCGGTATGTGGATGTATATGATGAACGGCGGTTTTGACTGGTTTGCTCTTTTGAAAATTGTGCTGATGTGCCTGGTTCTTCCGGCTGTACTGTCTTTGGTGATATCCGAGGGAATGCGCAGAGCCGGATGGATCAAAAAAGGCGATATGTATTTGGAACTGTAGGCTGTATAAAGATAAAAAATGTCCGTATTTACGGACATTTTTTTGTTTGCAAAATTGGTATGCGCTGTAAATATAGGCAGGCGTATTCCAAAAAATCTGCTGGAATCGGGAAGGCAGATCTTTGTTTTATTGTAAGATATTTGTTGTTATATAGTCTACGCCGGCAGCAGCCAGACGTTCTGCAGTGGTTTGATCGTCAACCGTCCAGCAGTTGATTTTAATGCCGCGGCTGTGCAACAGTTCGATGGCGTCTGTATTCAGCCGTTCGAAATAGATATCTAAATCGAAATTATATTTTTTCAGCTTTTGAATAAGCTCGTCATTAATTTCGCAAAAGCAAAGAAACTGTATTGCGGCGTCGGGCTCCAGTTCACGCAGAAAAACCAAAGTTTGATAATCGAACGATATGAATATGAGCTGATGCATATCATAGGTTTCTTTAATAATTTGAACGATAGCCTGCACCTCTTGTTTTGAAAAAGGATTTTTTAATTCCAATACTGCAGTTTTCTTATATTTTTTACATATTCTCAAATATTCAGAAAGTGCCGGAAGACAAAGATCTCCGCGCGGTACGCCGTCCTTATCCAATAGCCGTATGGAACGGAGCTGGTCAAAAGCTGTTTTTTCTACGTTTTGGTTTTCTGCTGCAACGCGGCCTGTTTCATCATCGTGGATGATAATATATTTTCCGTCGGCAGTTTTATGTACGTCAGTTTCTATACCGAAATAATCTCTGTTGCCGGCGGCAACAAATGCGGCGCAGGTGTTTTCACACTCGATTCCGCTGAGTCCCCTGTGAGCGATTATTTTGGTGTTTCCGTGTTGGATTTTTATCGTATCCATACGCTGGTATCCTTTCTTTATTGTATTGTTATAAGCAGAAAAACTCCCATAGGGATCCTGTGGGAGTTCTTTCATTATATTTTTTCAGGCAGTTCTGCAGAAATGTTTTTGCAGTTCTTTAAGCTTATACCGTTTTCTCCCACTTTGTTATGGGACGGAAACGCAAGGTTTTTTATAAATTTATTGTTGCGCATGATCAGGTTTTCAGCATATTGTGCCGAAAGAAAGCGTTCTTCATGCAGCTCAAAGGTATTTTCTTCAATTTTGATATTTTTATGGAAAGGTGCGGCATCCCCTTTGATGTGAGGAGAGATAATAATAGCCGCCCCACCGGTATAGGCAGAATTTTTGAAATTATTTCCCTTTATCAGTACGTCGTTTACCGGTCCGCTCTCAAACCAGTCATTGGCATCACCGGTAAAGTGCAGGCCGCACATCATGTTAAAGAACGTGTTGTTGGTGATCACTGTTTTACGCCAGGTTCCGGGCAAAAAGCCTCTGGGCCGATTATGTCCGCATACGCAATTGTTGATATAAAGTTCCGGCATTTTGGTAAAGTTTTCGATTACGTAGCCATTTTGCATGACGGGAAGTTCTTCTTCAAATTCCAGGCGGATATAATCGCCGGAAAGAAGCAAGGAATCCTTTACCGTAAGGGTTGCCAGTGCCTGCATGGAAAGATTATCTACAATATGCACCTGATCGCCCTTATCATACAGGTTAATTCCCTTTTGCTGGAAATGACCGAAGGTAGCCAACAGAGAGTGGGCGTCAAGCACTTGTACAAAGCGTGTATAGTTTCCGTGCGTGTTTCCAGCGTCATCCAGCATATTGGTAAAAGTACAGGATTCATAGCGAATTGCTCCAGTACAGTTGACAAAATGCGTAGAATCCGCATTTACGGAAAGGTAGCGGCCTGAATCGGGGCGGATGACTGTACGCTATTTTTCCATGGTAACATTTTCACACAGTTGACAAATGACTCCCATAGATGCCGTATGGTACAAAGTAACATTCTCTATGAGAATATTTTTGGAGCGGTTACCGAAGATCCCGGGATTTTCTCTGCCGGCAAACGTACATACCCACATATTGCCTACTGTGTGTTTGTGTTTTATTTCGCCGGTAAGACGAATTTTTCCCGGTGCAAGCTGTAGGGGTTTTACATAGCGGTACATTCCGCTTAAAAAAGAGCCGTCATCTGCGTCTTTGAAGTAAGCGAAGTAAGGTGAGATATAGGCCGACGGAGCTTTGGTATCCGCTTCGCATTCACAGGCGAGCAGTTTGTCTTTTGCGATTTCCCAGCCGTCGCTTTTGCTGAAAAATACGATTTCATCGTTGCGTACTTCGGCGGAGAATTCCTCAGTGTCGTAGGTAAGCTCTAAATTATTTTCATCCGCTGCAGTTATGCAGGCATGAAAAAAGAAAGGATGAGGGTAGTCCACCGAAAGATTTTTTATGGTTATGTCTTCGCTATGGTCGATCACAAAGGGAAGCACCGTGCCGTGGAAGAACAGTTCAGCGCCCTCACCGTCAATGGTGATATCCTTCATACCGATTAAAGGAAAAATAATAGATTTTTTGCTGTAATCATTGTTAGAAATGTAATATTCTTTTTCAAACGCAAATTCCTTGTAAAAATGGAGCGTACCGCCGCCTAATTTTAAAATGGAACCGGGTTTTCCGGCACAGGCACGCAGCGCTTCCTGCAGAGCCAGAGTGGCGTCATTGCCAATAAAAAGATGTTTATAATCTTTTAGTTCAATCAACATAAAAGAAACCCCCTTTATTAAAGTCAACATTGATTGTACTCTACTAAAGGGGGAATGTCAATATTTTATTTTATGATTCAGTAACAGGCCGTATTCTGCGGAACAAGAGGGTAATAGACCACAGAGCCGTGATACCGATGATTGCATATATGATTCTCGCCGCAACAGTGGCAGAACCGCCGCAAATGAAGGCAACTAAGTCAAAAGAGAACAGGCCTACCAGCAGCCAGTTGAGCGCACCGATGATTGTTATTGCGAGTGCGGTTTTATCAATAGCCATTTTCATCACTCCTTCGCATATTATTATGCCAAGGCATACAGATCCTATTCTTTTAAGTTAATGGTGTTTTTTGGAATCATCGAATAAATTTACTTCTGCCCGATCAAAATCCACTGTTTCAGGAAAATCATCGGGTAAAAAGCGGGTAAGCGAATATTGGCGGATATCCTTTATATGTTTTTTTAAAATCATCGGATTTGGGATGTCCAATTGATAACAGCAGAGCTTTAAACCTTCTTCTAAAACTCTTGCCGGAGGCAGCTTGCTTTCGGCATCGCATAGGGCATCTTTTTGAAGCTTTCCATCTTTATATAAGCGCAGCCAGAA
The DNA here is from genome assembly GCA_900550765.1 of uncultured Clostridia bacterium. Classification (GTDB taxonomy): domain Bacteria; phylum Bacillota; class Clostridia; order Christensenellales; family QALW01; genus UMGS1322. The sequence continues at coordinate 5,433 of URTC01000131.1, forward strand.
TTTCAACATAGCGTTTTTTCCTTGCTTTTTATTTTTGCATATTATACCAGTTAAAAACTTTCCGGTCAATCTGTATATTTTACGAATGAATACCTAAAATAAGTATACTGCAAAAGGAGAAAAATCATGTTTGGAAATCATTTGATAAA
>URTC01000132.1 GCA_900550765.1 uncultured Clostridia bacterium
GCCGAGAGAAACGAAAATTAATTCTCCCTGCGTTCCTGGCTCCCCTTGTCAGGGGAGCTGGCGCCGCAGGCGACTGAAGGGTAGTCTTAACGTTTCTTTCTCTCCCTCAGCCTCGCTGATGCTCGGCAGCTCCCTCATCAGAGGGAGCCAAGAAAGCGCAAACACTCATTTAGTAGAAGAACCCAAGAAAGCGAAAGTCTTTCGGTTATTTAGCAGAAGATGCCGAGAAAGCAAAAATCAATTCTCTCTGCGTTCCTGGCTCCCCTTGTCAGGGGAGCTGGCGCCGCAGGCGACTGTGGGGTAGTTTTTCTCTCCCTCAGCTTCGCTGACGCTCAGCATCCCTTCTCAGAGGGAGCTGAGAAAGAGAAAATCTGTCAGTTTTTTAGCAGAGGGAGCCAAAAAAGAAAAGCTAACGCTCGTTTCTCAAAAGAAGCCAGATGAAGCAAAATAAGTTTTAAAAAAACTATTGCTAATAACAAACTGCCCGTATGAATAGGAATGATTGATGACAGATCAGACCAAGCACAAATATCCCCGGGCAAAAAAGCCGAAACTATATTGAAATTTCTATTCCTGATATACAAGAGCGCAAACATATTCTTCCTGCCGGAATACTTGTAAACGATAGCCCTCAATCCATCGGTGCAGACCGGTTTCATCGGCCGTCTGCACTTGCTTCATTCCGCCTGCAAGGCCAAGACCGGTAAGTTTTAAATAAGCTTCCTTCGCCGTCCAAACAGAAAAAAACCGAACCGCATCTCCGCTGATATAGGCGCGTTCCGCCGGCGTACATATTTTAGAGACCAGCCGCGCATCAAAACCCCGAAGGAGCTCTATATCTGCGCCCACCGGTCCTTCCTGCACAGCGCAGAGCACCCGGGTTCCGGAATGGCTGATGCTGACCTGCTGCCGGCTGCCGGGCAGGTATGGCTTTCCTGCCGCGGTGTATTCCAGCTCCAGCGTTTCCGCAGGGCGTCCCAACGCATGGGCAAGCAGCTGCTTGGCCGTATAAATGCCTAAAATAGTACGTTTTTTTGCCTCCTCCGAAAGATATCGCTCCACCTGCCGCTTTTTCGCCTCCGCACGGCAAAGGCTTTCGGCATCCCGGGGAAGCTGCCGGATATCGGCGATCCTATATTCCATTTTTCTCTCCTTTGCTGCCATACATTGCAGAATGTTATAAAGTCGTTTGCAGCTGCCTGCAACTCTTTTTACATCTCTATTATAAGAAATCCGGGGTATTTTCGTCAATCTGCTATTTTTTTATTGAAAAAAACACCGCAACAGTGTATAATTTTTATATTATAAAAAAAGGAGCACTTTTATGTTCTGCGATTATATGGAATCGCCCATCGGTATTTTAAAGATCACGGCCAATCATAATTTTATCAAGGGAGTAGAACTGGTCAATGCAGCGGACACGCCTCTGCCCAACGAGCTGACAGAACAGTGCCGGCAGCAGCTGACCCAATATTTTGAACAAAAACGCACGGAATTTTCTCTTCCGCTGGCACCCAACGGCACAGCTTTTGAAAAAAGAGTTTGGCGCCGGTTATGCCAAATTCCCTACGGAAGTACGATCACCTATCAGGAGGCGGCCCGGGCAGCCGGAAATAAAAACGCCCGGCGGGCGGCGGGCACCGCGGTGGGAAAAAATCCTATTTTACTGCTCATTCCCTGTCACCGCGTGATTGGCGCCAATGGCCATTTGACCGGTTTTGCCGCAGGAATGGATAAAAAACGTTTTTTGCTGCTGCATGAGGGGATCTCCCTTAAGGGAATGCGCCTGGCCCCAAAAAAGGACGTGCAGCCGAATACCCTTTAAAATTTTTAACTGGGAAAAGGAGCCTATCCAAATGAAAATCATTCAGCAAACCAATAAGAATGCCAAGCAAAGTATGGGGTATGAAATCATTGCTGAAACCGGTCAGCTGCTCGTGATCGACGGCGGTTACAGCGGCAACGAAGAGGAGCTGCGGCGCATCATCAAAAGTGCCGGGGGCCATGTGGACTTGTGGCTGATTACCCACCCTCATTGTGACCATCACAATGCAGTGATCGGTGTACTATCCGATCCCCAGGGCATCACAGTGGATAAAATCGGAACCTCTATGCTGCCGGATTCCTGGGCGGAAGGCAAAAAGGACGCGGAAGAGCTGCTCGAGTGGAACCGGTTTGAACGCACGCTTAACAACGTCTTTCAAATTCAGGAGGGTCAGATATTTCAGCTGGGCTCGCTGCGGGTAGAGGTTCTTGCCGGAGCCAATCCCGATTTGGAGATCGATCCGTTCAACAATCAATCCTGCGTATTCCGCGTGAGTGAAGAAGATTTTTCGCTGCTGATTTTAGGCGATTTAGGCGTGGAAGCCGGACGCCGCCTGCTGCAAAAGGGATATGATTTGAAAGCCGACGCCGTACAAATGGCGCATCACGGCCAAAACGGCGCCGAAGAGGAGGTCTATCAGGCCATACAGCCGGAATGGGCTTTTTGGCCTACGCCCAAATGGCTTTGGGAGAATACCCCGTATATGGGCGGAACGCCGGGAACCGGCCCCTTCAAAACCCCTGAGGTCATTGAATGGATGAAAAAATTAGGAACAAAAAATATCACCTGTTTTGACCATACCGTCATGTTTGATACCAAGACAAAAAAAGCCGTGGAATATTGATGCGGGCTTTTAATGGCGGCGCTTTAAAAAGACGGCCGAAGCCCTGGAAACGGACGGAAGCGTTTCGTCCGAATTTTTCCACCACCTTGCCATACTGCATTTGCAGAAGCAGAACCATGTATTTACAGAAAGGACTCGCTATGAAACACGAATACACAATAGACGCCTGCAGCGGAAAATGCATCTCTGTAGCAGCCGGACAGAAGATTACCGTCATTGACGTGGACGGAGCGCAAGTTGCCGATTTTTTTGCAGAACGCTTAAAGGAACCGAGGGAATTTTTATCCACGGCTGTTACGATTGATTGCAACGCATCTATTCGCTTAAATCCGGGCGATTTCATTTATTCCAATCTCTACCGGCCGATGTTCCAAATCATAGCAGATGACGTAGGTGCGCACGATCTGCTGTTTCCCTGCTGCCGCCCAGAAATGTATGATTTTTTCTATCATAACGGAAAAGACCATCCCAACTGCTTTGATGCCATCAACCGCAGCCTGGATGAAAACAGGCCGATCATTCAGCCAATTAATCTGTTTATGCACACAAAGCTCCACAAAAACGGCAAAGTAACCGTAGAGCCGCCGCTTTCCAAGGCGGGAAGCAAAATACTTTTAAGTGCAAAAATGGATATGCGTTTAGGCATTGCTGCCTGCAGCGTGTCCGAGAGCAATTGTAATAACGGAAAATGCTCTGCCATCAAGGTGATCGTGGAAGACGGAGTTTTTTAAAAAGAGGTTGATTGTTTTAGAAAGATTTCTTACTTTTAAAAATACTTTCATTTCGTAAAAATTCAGGAAGACAAGAGAGAGACCGTATTGCGAAAATAAAGTATGTGTTTATTAAAAAAGAAAGCTCTTGAAAATTTTCTGTTTATCTGGATTCTGTCGTCTTTAGTTTAATCGTTTCTTATAGTATGGTTGCGTTTTAATAAAGAAAATTGTATTGAGGAAAAAATTATGAGTACATTAATTTCTTCTGCAATGTATGGAACAGCGATCCTTGCAGCAGTAATCGTTGCTGTAAGCATTGCTGTGTTCTTAATTCTCAGATCACCGTTTCATTATCCGTATTTTAATCGCTATTTTGATGTATCCGGTAAAAGGAACCCGCAAATGGATGATTTAATTGATGAATTTTTGAATGCTGGAAATTTTCATACAATTCAAGAGCATAATGAATATATTCTGCTTTGGAAACAAACGTGTCAGCAAAAAATTAAAAAAAGTAAAATCAGAAATTACAGAAAAAAACAATTTAGCGCCTGTTTAAGCGATCATACTGCATTTAGGTTTTTTCTTACTCGCCAGCAGACAAGGTATAAACAACAGAATTATATAAAAACGGCATATAAGGTTACACAAATAACAGATAGATTCTTTTGTGACTATACATATCTACAAAATCGTAACGAACAGCTTAAGAAAATTGATTATGAAACAACGCTTCGGGGATATCACAGCAAAAATCAAAGAAAACTGATGACAGGGGAACTTAGAAAGAAGATTATGATTCGGGATCACTACACTTGTCAAAATTGTGGGAAACATATGCCGGATGAAGTGGGCCTTCATATAGATCATATTATACCGATCTCTAAAGGGGGAAAAACAGTGCCGTCGAATCTTCAGGTTCTTTGTTCTAAATGTAACGGGAATAAATCAAATAAAATTTAAAACAAGATAGTTTAAACGATACGGAGCTTTACTTGTAATATTTTCAGCTTTTTATCGTTTATTAAAAATTACAGCGAAAAAAGATAAAAAAAGCATCCGTGCAGCGGAATACCGCACGGATGTTGACAGAAAAGCCGCCGCGCTTTTAAACGCACGGCCTTTTATTCCTTAGTATAGTTATCAAAATACCCTTGGATATAGATGATCGGCGTGCCTTTATCCCCGCTGCCGGAGGTTAGGTCGGCCAAGGAACCGATTAAATCGGTAAGCCGCCGGGGCGTTGTGCCCTGTGAGGCCATCTTTCCAACCAGATCCGCGTCTTTATTGCGGATATAATCAGAAATCGCGTCCTTCAGTTCGTCGCCGCTGAGAGAAGCAAACTCATTATCCGCCAGATATTTAAGCTTCACTTCATTGGGCGTTCCTTCCAGGCCCGCCGTATACGCCGGAGAAACTACCGGATCCGCCAGCTCCCATATCTTCCCTACCGGATCCTTAAACGCGCCGTCGCCATAGACCATGACCTCTACGTTTTTTCCCGTAGCCTTACGGATTTTTTCCTGCACCTGGCAAACAAATTCCCCGCAGTGAACCGGAAACAGCTTTACTGTCTCTTCCGTAGCCTTATTGGACCCCAACAGGCCGTACTTCTCATTATAGCCGCTGCCGTTGATGGGAGCGTTGAGAATCTCATCCAGACCGAACACCTTCTCTGCGCCGCAGCTCTTCAAAATCCGTTTGGTGCGCGCGCGGGTATGGATATCACAGCAAAGCACACTTTTGGTATACTGAAGAATCGTGCGGCAATCGTTGGCCAAAATGACCTCCGCCTCAGCACCGCATGAAGTGATCAGCTCCATATAATAATCAATATAATCAACGCCGGTAAAGGTATGCCGGCGTACGCCGAACAGCTCACGGAATTGGCGTTCGGTCAGTACATCGCTCCAGGGATTGACGCCTTTTTCATCCAAAGCATCCAGATCGACCAGATGATTTCCCACCTCATCCGAAGGATAGCTGAGCATCAGCACGATTTTTTTTACGCCCGAGGCGATTCCCTTTAAACAGATAGAAAAACGGTTGCGGCTCAGAATGGGAAAAATCACGCCCACAGTATCGTCACCGAATTTTTGCGCTACATCGGCAGCAATATCCCGAATATTGGCATAATTCCCCTGGGACCGTGCCAAAACGGCTTCGGTAAC